>QHWK01000699.1 GCA_003223775.1 Acidobacteriota bacterium | reverse complement strand
GCTCGCTGCGGTGCAGGAAGATCGTCGCCCAGGCGTGCACCGGCGGGTTGACGTCGGAGAAGTTCCACTCGTAGGCCGGGATCTGGCCGCTCGGGTGCATGTACACCTCGCGCAGCATCAGGTCGAGCTGCGCCTTGGCGAAGTCGACGTCGACCGACGCGAGCGCGACGGCGTGGAACGCGAGATCCCACGCCGCGTACCACGGGTACTCCCACTTGTCGGGCATCGAGATCACGTGGGCGTTCACCATGTGCGTCCACTCGGCGTTGCGCGCCGTGGACCGCGTCGGCTCGAACAGGTCGACGCCGTGTTCCTCGAGCCAGCGCGTTGCGTCGAAGTTGTAGTACTGTTTGCTCCACAACAGGCCAGCGAGCGCCTGACGGATCACCAGCGCTTCGTCGGCGGTCGCGTTCGGCGGCGTGATCGCCCGGTAGAAGTCGTCGGCTTCGCGCCGGCGCGTCTCGAAGGCAGCCTTGAAGCCCTCGAACGGTCTGGCAACGGCCTCGGGCGGCATGTCGGACAGCCGCAGCCACCACTCCGCCGTCGCGCCGCCGGCGATCGTCGCGCGAGCGTGGACCGACGCCTTGGTGCCGACGCGTTCGGGATTGACCACTCCGCCCTCGCCGTGCACGACGCTGCGGTCGATCCCGTCCTTGACGTAGGCGTGCACGTTCGAACGTCCGGAGACGCGCGTCTCGTTGGTCTCGTTCTCGGTGAACAGCAGATCCAGATCGCCGTTCACGTACAGCCAGCGAGGGCCCAGATCGGGATGGGTCGCCGCGATCAGCCGCGTCCCCGGCGGCGCCGGCACCTCGCGCAGCGCCGGCCGCGGCCCATCGGGAAACAGCTGCCACGTATTGCGGAACCAGATCGTCGGCAGCACGTGCAGGACTGCCGGCTCCGCGCCGCGGTTGACCGCGGTGACGCGGACCAGGATGTCCTCGGGCGTTCCCTTGGCGTACTCGACCGTGACGTCGAAGTAGCGGTCGTCGGCGAATGTGCCGGTGTCGATCAGCTCGTACTCGAGCTCGCCCCGCGAGCGCCCGCGGTTGGTCGCGACCAGCTTCTCATAGGGGAAGGCGCACTGCGGATACTTGTACAGCCACTTCATGTACGAGTGGGTCGGCGTGGAGTCGAGGTAGAAGTAGTACTCCTTGACGTCCTCGCCGTGGTTGCCCTCGCCGTTGGTCAGGCCGAACAGGCGCTCCTTGAGGATCGGGTCGTGCCCGTTCCAGAGCGCCAGCGCTAGGCAGAGCCGCTGGTGATCATCGGAGATGCCGGCGAGGCCGTCCTCGCCCCATCTGTAGGCGCGCGATCGCGCCTGGTCGTGCGAGAAGTATTCCCACGCGTTGCCGTCGACGCTGTAATCCTCCCGCACGGTGCCCCACTGGCGCTCGCTCAGATACGGCCCCCACTTGCGCCACGCAATGTCCGTGCTGCGGGCGGCTTCCAGCCGGTTCCGCTCGGCGCTCGATGCGCCGGTCTGCGATGTGTTCCGCTTCATGGCCGCCCCCTCCCATTCCACCCATTCCACCACTCCCGCTGCGACACTCGCGCGCGTCTCAGCGCGTCGCTGCGTTGGCCGCGTACGGGTTGCCGTTGAGCGCGTTCGAGATGTCGGCGATCGCCTTCTGCGCGCGTACGCTGTTGCCGGCGTTGTCGAGCGGCGGCGAGACGACGGCAATGCCGAATTTGCCGGGCGACACGGCGATGATGCCGCCGCCGACGCCGCTCTTGGCCGGCAGGCCGGTGTGATACAGCCACTTGCCGGAGTCGTCGTAGAGGCCGGCGGTCGCCATCACGGCCAGCACCGACGGCACCTTCGCCGGGTCCATCACCTGCTTGCCGGTGACTGGATTTTTTCCCCTCGCCGCGAGCGTCGCCGCCATCGTCGCCAGGTCCCTGGCGTTGACACCGATCGAGCACTGGCGGGTATAGAGATCGACGGCTTGCTTCCAGTCGGTCTTGATGTAGCCGTAGGCGAACATCAGCGCGCCGATCGCCTGGTTCCGCTGGTTGCTGTCGGACTCGGACTTGTAGACGTCCTGCAGGACCGTGAGCTGGCGGCCGGCGAAGTCGTTGTGGATGCCGATGATCTTCGCCCACACGGCGTCGGCGCTCGCCCCGGTGACCATGCTGGTTGCGCTGATCGCGCCGGGGTTGACCAGCGCGTTCATCTCCGGCGCACCGGTGCCGACGACGTTGCGGACCGCTTCGATCGCGATGATCGAGTTGAAGCGCGCGCCGGTGGCGTCGACGCCGATCCGCTTCTCGATCGACTCGGCCCCCTGTTCCTGAATCACCTGCGCCATGGTGAAGAC
>QHWK01000698.1 GCA_003223775.1 Acidobacteriota bacterium | reverse complement strand
GCCAGCGTGATGCCGCCAATCGCGACGAGCGGCAGCCCGCGGCGCGCCGCGCGCTCAGCCGCCGCGCGCACGATCTCGAGGCCGACGGCCTCGTATCCGGTGGCTTTCGTCGTCGTGCCAAACACCGGACCGATCGCGACGTAGCTGACGGGTTCCCCGACCGCGCGATCAATCTGCTCGACCGTGTGCGTCGAGACGCCGACGATCGCGTCGGCGCCGACGATGGCGCGAACGGCAGCAGGAGGAAGATCGTCCTGGCCGAGGTGCACGCCGTCGGCGTTCGCCAGCCGCGCGAGGTCGGCGCGATCGTTGACGATCAGCCGCGCGCCGCGCGGCCGCGCGAGCTCGGCGATCGCCGCCGCGAGATCGAGCAGGTCGGCGGACGGAAGATGCTTCGCGCGCAGCTGCAGGAATCGCGCGCCGCCGTCGAGGAGCGCCCTTGTCAGATCCATCGGCCGCCAGCCGGCGCGCGCCGCCGCCTCGACGTCGACGATGGCGTTCAGTCTGGGGATTGGGGATTGGGATTCGGGATTGGGGATTGGCAATCCCGTCTCGTCACACCGCTTCCGCGAGGCGGCCGCCGCTCGAGCCCGCGCGCGCGAGGAAGCGCTCCATGAACGACGTGCTCAGCTTGCCGGCGACGAACTCGGGATCGCTCATGATGCGCAGGTGCAGCGGGATCGTCGTCTTGATGCCCTCGATCACCGTCATCTCGAGCGTCCGCTTCATGCGCGCGATCGCTTCCGGCCGGTCGCGGCCGTGCACGATGATCTTCGCGATCATCGAGTCGTAGTACGGCGAGATCATGCAGTCGGAATGCGCGAACGTCTCGACGCGGACGCCGGGACCGCCCGGCACGCTGAAGACGTGAATCAGCCCCGGCGAGGGGACGAACGTGTCGGGATCCTCGGCGTTGACGCGGCACTCGATCGAATGGCCGATGAAGTTCACGTCGCTCTGCTTGGGTGCTCCACCTGCAGCCGCGTATTCGCCTCCATGAAATAGAAGCGCCCCTCGGAGTCCATCAGGAACTCGAAGGTGCCCGCGTTGGTGTACTGCACCGCCTTGGCGGCGTCGATGACGATGCCGCCCATCTTCTTCCGCACTTTGTCGCTGAGCGCGGGCGACGGCGACTCCTCGACGAGCTTCTGGTGGCGCCGCTGGATCGAGCACTCGCGCTCGCCGAGATGGATCACCGAGCCGTAGTGATCGCCGAGAATCTGGAACTCGATGTGCCGCGGCGACTCGACGTACTTCTCGATGTAGACGTCGGCGACGCCGAACGCCGCCTCCGCCTCGCGCTGCGCGGTCTTCACCGCGTGCGACAGCTCCGCCGGCGCCCGCACGACGCGCATGCCGCGGCCGCCGCCGCCGGCCGTCGCCTTCACGATCACCGGATACCCGATCTCCTTCGCGAGCTTGAGCGCCTTCTCCTCGTTGTCGATCGGGCCGTCGCTGCCCGGGAGAATCGGCACGCCGGCCTTCTTCATCACGCGGCGCGCGCGCGCTTTGTCGCCCATCAGGCGGATCGCCTGCGGATCGGGCCCGATGAACTTGATGTGGCACGCCTCGCACACCTCGGCGAGGTACGCGCTCTCGGAGAGAAACCCGTAGCCGGGGTGGATGGCGTCGGCGCTGGTGATTTCCGCCGCGCTGATCACGGCGGGGACGTTCAGGTAGCTGTCGGCGCTGCGCGCCGGCCCGATGCAGACGTCCTCGTCGGCGAACTTGACGTGCAGCTGGTTCTCGTCCGCCTCGGAGTAGACCGCGACCGTCTTGATGCCGAGCTCGCGGCACGCGTAGATGATCCGCAGCGCGACTTCCCCGCGGTTCGCGATCAGTATCTTCTTGAACATGGCTGATGGCTGATGGCTGATGGCAAAGGGTTCATGGCAGATGGTCCATCGACCATAGCCACCAGCCGTCAGCCTTTAGCCATGACGGTCATCGAATCCGTATCGCGAACAACCGCTCGCCGTACTGCACCGGCTGGCCGTTCTCCACGTAGATGTTCACGACCTCGCCGTCGTACTCCGAGTCGATCTCGTTCATCAGCTTCATCGCTTCGATGATGCAGAGCACCTGCCCCTTTTTCACCATCGCGCCGATGTCGACGAACGGCGCCGACCCCGGCTCCGAGGATCGATAGAAGGTGCCGACGATCGGCGACTTGACGACGGCGAGCTCGATCTCCGATTCGGCGGCCGCATCGGCGGCGGGCGCGGCCGACGGCGGCGCGGCGGGCACGGGGCCCGCGGCCGCAGGTACGGCGCCGGCGGCGGGGGGCGCGCCGACCGAGGCAGTCGGCGACGCCGGCAGCGTCACGATGTGCGCGCCGTTGACGTCCTTGCGGATCTTCAGCCGCAGGCCGTCGTGCTCGACCTCGAACTCCGAGAGCTCGTGCTCGCGCACGAGTTCGAGGATTTGTTTGATTTGATTCAGGTCCATGCTCGCATCCGAGAATCAAATCTCGACGAGCCCGGTCGCCACGTCCGTGAGCACGTCCACACCTGTCTCGGTCACCAGCACGTCGTCCTCGATCCGCACGCCGCCCCAGCCGGGCAGATACGCGCCGGGCTCGATCGTGAAGATCATGCCGGGCGCCACCGACTCGTGGTCCGCGTCGACGTCGGGCCGGCGCCGCGAGACGCGCGGCTCCTCGTGCACTTCGATCCCGAGGCCGTGGCCGGTGCCGTGGCCGAACGCGTCGCCGAGGCCGGACGCGGCGAGTGTGTCGCGCGCCGCGGCGTCGATGTCAAAGCGCGATCGGCCGGGCGCCACCGCGGCGATCGCGTTGTCGTGCGCGGCGCGCACCGCGTCGTACACCTCTCGCACGCGCGGCCCCGCTCTGCCGACCGCGACGGTGCGCGTGAGGTCGACGCAGTATGAGTCGTAGACGCCGCCGAAGTCCAGCACCACGAGGTCACCTTCGGTAATTGTTCGCTCGGTGGGTCGGGCGTGCGGAAGGGCCGCGTTGGGTCCACTCGCGACAATGGTATCAAAGGCCGGCTTGTCGAACCCCGCCTCGCGCAGCTGCCGGTCGATGGCCGCCGCCGTCTCGCGCTCCGTGCGCCCGCGGCGAATCCCGGCCACCACCGCGCGCGCCACCTCCGAGAGCCGCCGCGCCGCCTCGCGCATCGTCGCGATCTCGTAGTCGTCCTTGCGGACGCGCGCGCGCTCGACGATCCCCTCAGTGGACACGAGCTCCACCGCGTCCTTCGACGAGGCCGCGAGCGTCGACGTCAGCCACTGGTGCCGCGCGACGGTGAGATGCGCCGCCTCGAAGCCGACGCGGCGTCCGGCCGCCGACGCGATCACCGACGCGAGCGTCGCGTCGTACGATCCGTCGACGACCACGACGTCGAGATCCGGACACTCGTGCGGCGCGCCGCGCGACGCCGCGAGCGCCGACACGTAGCGGAAGTCGGTGACGAACCGGAGCCGCTCCGCCTCAACGACGACGATGCCGGAGCTGCCGGTGAAGTTGGTGAGGTAGAGAACGTTCGGCAGCGACGTGGGCGTCGAGCCACTGCTCGAGCGCCGCGACCGTTCGCATGGCCGACTCCTGGGCAGTGCCGTCTGGAGCCGCGCCGTCGTCGGTCGGGTCCGCGACCGACGAGAGCGCGGCGTCTACGACCGGAGATTCTGGCACAGGCGCGGCGTCCGCCGCGAGGGTGTCGGCAACGAGCGGCTCGATCACCAGCGGCTCGTTCGCGGTCGCGTCGGCCGCGAGCGGCTCGTCGGCAGGCGTCTCAATCGCGGCCGCGGGCGGTTCGTCGGCAGGCGTCTCAATCGCCTCCGGCGGTTCGACGGCGGCCATCGCCTCCGTCGTATCGGGCTCGACGACGTCGGCAGCCGGCGGCTCGCCTTCGGCCACCGCTGGCGGCTCGGACGGTACGGCCGGCGGAGGCGCAAACGTAAGGAACTGGCTCGAGATGTCCTCGAACGACAGGCCGTCGGCCGACGCGGGCGGCTTCGGCGGCTCGACCTGCCGCGCGAGCTCTTCGACGGTCTGCTGCAGATCGGGATCGTTGCGCGCGAGCGCGAGCGCCGCGCGGTACTGCGCCAGCGCCTCGGCGAGCTCGCCGCGGCGCTGATGGATCTCGGCGGTGCCGCGGATCGCGGCGAGGTTCTCGGGCGCGCTCTTGAGCACGATGCTCAATTCCTGCAGCGCCTCGTCGGGCTGATCGAGCTCGATCAGCGCGCGGCCGAGCGTGACGCGCGCCGACAGATATCCGGGATGAACCGCAAGACCGGCGCGGCAGACCTCGACCGCCTCCTCGTAGCGGCCGGCGCGCCGGCATTCTTCGGCGAGCTGCGCAAAGGCAATCGACGCCGGATCCTTCTGGACCCGGCGTCGAAGATCTTCGATTCGCTGGTTGTCGGCCACCGCGCCTCTACGGCACCGTGACGCTCTGCGTCGTCGTCGCGGTGCGGCCGAGGCTGTCGGTGACCGTCAGCCTGACGACGAACGTGCCGGCCGCCGCATACGTATGGAACACGGTCCGCCCCGAGGCGGTGGTGTTGTCGCCGAGGGACCAGTCCCACGTCTGGACGGACGCGCTGCCGGTCGACGTCGAATTGCTGCCGTCGAAGTTCATCGAGTGCGCGGTGTTCGGCGGGCTCGGCGCGGCCGTCGCGGTGAAGCTCGCCAGCACGCCGGTGGTCACGGTGATCGACTTGGTGATGACGATCGACTGCCCGGCATCATCGGTAGCCGTGAGCACGGTCACGAACGTGCCCGGCAGCGGGAACACGTGCGTGACGACGACGCCGCTCGCCGTGCCCGTGTTGTCGCCGAAGTTCCAGCTGTAGCTGACGATCGTGCGGCCCGCGGCCGGCCGGACGCCCGAGGCGTTGAACGTCACCGGATCGCCCGCCACCTGCGGCACCGGCGACACAACGAAGTCGCCTGTCGGCGCCGCCGAGGCGCTGACGACCACGCTCTGCGTAGTGGAGGCGGAGAGGCCGCGCTCGTTGGTGACCGTGAGCGTCACGACGAAGGTGCCGATCGTCGTGAACGCGTGCGTGACCGTCTTGCCGGACGCCGTCGCGCCGTCGCCGAAGGTCCAGCCGTAGGTCAGTGTCGTCGCGTTGGCGCCCGGCGTGCTCGCCGACGCGTCGAAGGTCGCCGGCACGTTCATCTGCACCGGCGTCGGCGTCACGGTGAACGCCGCGGTCGGCGTGCCGGCCGGCGGCAGAATGACGCCCGGCGGCACGAGGCGAATTTGGACCGACTGCGGGTTGACGGTCGCGAAATTGTTCGAGGTCGCCGTCGCCACGATCGTCACGCACGTGCCGGGCAGCGCGTTGCACGTCCCGAAGTTGCCGTTGGGCGGCGCCGCGACCACCATGTCGACGCGGATCGGCAGCCCCGAGACCGGCCTGCCGTCGGGGCCGATCGCCGCGACCTTCACGGAGGCCTGCGAGCCGCCGTCCTGCGTGATGCTGTCGGGCGTCGCGGTCACCTTCAGCGTCAGCGCGAGCTGCGACGGACCGGTGAGCGGCGGCACTTCCGTACTGTGAACGGTGCACGCGGCGGTCGCGGCGACGGCCACGAGCGCGGCCGCGGCGCGACGGATAGCTGTAAAGCGCATGGCCCTAGAAGTCCCCAAAGTTTCCGAAATTGACCTGGATCTGTCCGGTCACGCTCACCGCGTTGCCGGTCCGATCCTGTCCGTAGAAAGTGATGCGCGCGAAGGTCACGATGATGTTCGGGCTCGTCTGCAGCTCGACGAGCGGCGACTCCTGCTTCGCAGTGTGTCGCACGATCTCGAAGCCCAGCTGCACGTTGCCGCCGGCGGGCACAGTGCCGGTCATCGCGCCGTCGACCGAGTACGGCACGTCGACGCCCTGGACGTTGTGGCCGTCGGCGCGGATGTAGTCGATGTGGAAGCGGTTGATCGTCACCTCATTGTTGGTCGTCGGCGAGAGGTTCGCGCCGATGTCCTTGAGCGGCGCCCGCAGCGTCTGCGGCCCCGGCGTCCCTGCGCCTCGCGAGGCCGTCAGTAAATCGATCACGAGGTAGACCGGCGAGCTGCTGTCGCGCACGACGCTGCCGCACGATGTGCTGGCGGCGACGAGGGCGGCGAGCCCGACGAAGCGAACGGTGTTGGAGATGCGTTTCATACCCTGCGTCAGCCTTTGATGATGCGCGGCGTGATGAAGACCAGCAGTTCCGTGTTCTGGTCGTTCACCGAGTCGCGCTTGAAGAGCCATTTGAGCAGCGGCACCTGGCCGAGCCCCGGCGTGCGGTCGGTCTGGTTCTGCTCCTGGCTCACGAAGATGCCGCCGATGACCGTCGTCTGCCCGTCGCTCACGAGCACCTGGGTTATCGCGCGCTGCGTGTTGATCGGCGGAATGTTGTTGACGGCGCGGCTGAAGTCGGGCGACGCGTTCTCGAGCGAAATCTGCATGATGACGGTGTTGGCCGCGGTGATCTGCGGCGTCACCTTCAGCGTGAGCGCGGCGTCCTTGAAGCTCACCGTCACGGTGTTGTTGGCGACGGTCTGAATCGGAATCTGCACGCCCTGCGTCATTTCCGCCGCCACGTTGTTCTGCGTCGTCACGCGCGGGGTCGAGAGCAGCCGGCCGTTGCCGCTGTTTTCGAGCGCCGTCAGCGCCACGTCGAGATTGAATGCGCCGTTGATCGAACCAAGCGCGAGGCTCACCGCGTTCGGGGCGCCGCTCACGCCGAGGTTCACCGCGGACGGCTGGCCGCCGACCAATCCGCCCGCCGCCCCCGCCAGACTGCCGCTGTTCGGAAATGCCAGCCCGGTCGTGTTGCCGAGCGCCGGGCTCACGGCGCCGTTGAACCCCCACTGCACGCCGAGAGCGCGCGCGTAGTTCTTGTTCGTCTGGACGATGCGCGCTTCGATTTCCACCTGCGGCTGCGGGCGATCGAGCGTGCCGATCAGATCGTTGGCGAGCGTAAGGCGATCGCGGAGGTCGCTGATGATGAGCGTGTTCGTCCTTGGATCCACCTGCACGGTGCCGCGCTGCGACAGCGCGCTCTTGGTGAGGAGCGCCTGCAGCTCCTCGGCCTTCGCGTAGCTGAGGGTCTTGGTGAGCACCTCGAGCTGGCCGGCGAGCGCCTGCTCTTCGCCCAGCTTGCGGCGCTGCGACTCTTCGTCGGCGAGCACCGTGAGCGGCGCGATGCGGACGATCGTGCCGTCCACGAGGTAGCCGAGCTTGTTCGCGCGCAGGATGATGTCGAGCG
>QHWK01000697.1 GCA_003223775.1 Acidobacteriota bacterium | reverse complement strand
CGCTGACTCAATTCGGGACGAGGATCTCGTCTCGCTTCGAATCGTACGCCGCGGCTGACGCGTTGGTGAACCCGCACGTCGGCGTGTCTTTCGGCGCGTTGCGGATCGTGCGCTTCGGCCTGACGTTGCCGCTCGCGGTGCGCGGGAAGACGACCGCAGTGTGATCGCCGTAGTTGGCGACCCACAGCTCGTCGTTTTTGGTGTCGATCGCGACCGACACGGGCCCGACGATCTGCGTGAGCGCGCCGCGAAGGACGCGGACCGGCTGCACGCTGCCGCGATCGCCGCGCCGGAAGATCCGCACCGACGAGTCGCCGTAGTTGGCGACCGCGATCTCGTCGTGGATCAGATCGACGTCGATGCCCATCGGCCAGTTCAGGCCGGTGAGGTCGCCTTCGATCGTCCTGAGCGGCGGCGCGTCGCCGGTCGCGTCGGCGGCGTGGAACGTGATGGCCGACGGATGGAACGCGCCCGACTTGTATTCGCCGACCTCGGTTGTCTGCGGATCGTAGGGCGAGTACGGCCGAATCTGCGTCCAGTTGCCGTGGTTCGCCGTGATGATTTCGTTGTGCGTCTCGTCGAAGAAGGTGCCGTGCGGATCCTCGAGCTCGGTCGCCAGCCCGCGGATCGAGCGGATCGGGGCGGTCGTACCCGTCGCGGTGCGCTTGTAGAAGTTCAGCGCGTTGGACTGCTGCACGGTCACGACGATCTCGTCGCGCCTGCGCGCCAGCGAGACGTCCCACGATTGATGCGGCAGGTTGAGCGTGCGGCGCGGCGCGACGTTTCCGTGATCGTCGTACGAGAAGACGGTCATGATGTCGCCGCTGTCGTTGTTGAC
>QHWK01000013.1 GCA_003223775.1 Acidobacteriota bacterium | reverse complement strand
TCGTTCGGATCGATCACGAGATCGATCGCACCGGTCTTGTCGTCGCGGAACAGCACTCTCTCCCACGTCTTGCCGCCGTCTTTCGATCGGAACACACCGCGCTCCGGGTTCGGCGCCGCGTGATGGCCGAATGCCGCGACGAAGACGATGTCGGCGTTGGTGGGGTGGACGCGAATGCGCGAGATGTTCTGCGTCTCGGCAAGACCGATGTGCATCCAGGTCTTGCCGCCGTCCGTCGTCTTGTACGCGCCGTCGCCCTGAATGATGTTGCCGCGGATGTCGGGTTCGCCCGTGCCCGCATAGACGACATCGGGACTGGACGGCGCGATGGCAACGGCGCCGACCGAGGAACTGTGGATCTGCCCGTCGGTCATGGGCCGCCACGTGCCGCCGCCGTCGGTCGTCTTCCAGACGCCGCCCCCGGTGGCGCCCATGTAGTACTCGTACGGGCGCGCGACGCTGCCGGCGACGGCGAGCGATCGTCCGCCGCGCGGCGGCCCGAGGCTGCGCCAGCGGAGCGCGCCGAACGGGCCGGCGTCGGCCTGCTGCGCGCTGCCTCCGCCGCGCTGCGCGCCTGCGGCCGCGGTGACACAGAGAACGATCAGAAGCGCTCGTGCAACGGTACACATCCGCCGATTCTAGCGCGGCTTCGCTACGACGACGAACCGCGTCATCGGCGTCTGCGATCGCCACAAGGCCCGGCCGGTCGTCGCCGTCATTCCTTCGCGCTCGTACAGGACCTCGAGCCGCGCGCCCTGCGCGACGAACTCGTCGTACGCATTGCGCCGCATCACGCAGTAGAACGGCTCAGGCTTGCCGAAGAAGCGTTCGGCCTCGGCCGGATCCTCGAGCATGCGCACGTGGCGGCCGACGTAGAAGCGGTACGCCGGCGTCCATCGATTCATCCGGTAGGTCGCGATGCGATCGCCGTCGCGCGCGCGCGCGGCGACCCACTGCGCCATGTCGGGAACGACTTTGCGCTGCTCGAGCGCGGGCATCACGAACGCGACCACGCCCGCGTAGGTGACGATGAGCGCGCTCGTCACCACCCACGGCACGCGCAGCGGCAGCGCGCCCCGCACGTTGGCGAGCATGGTGAGCACCGCGCCGGCCGCGGTCAACGCGACGGCGACGAGAATCGCGGCGCGCGGCAGCGCGAGCCGTGCGATCAGGAAGTAACCGCACCCCATGCCGACGGCGACGAGGAACGGCCCGATGAAGTACAGCCCGACGCGCGACGCCGCGGTCGACCTCTCGCGATGATGCAGTCGGACGTCGGTCCACGCGCGCGCGCACAGCACGCAGAGCGCCGGCGCGGCGGGAAAGACGTAGTGATCCAGCTTGAAGGTCGACGCCGTGAAGAAGCCGACGATCGCCATCGTCCACGCCCACAGCATCGTCTCGACGTGATCGAGGCGCTCGCCGCGCCAGACCGCGCGCAGATCGTCGATCATGCGGCCGACGAGCAGGCCGGTCCACGGCAGCAGACCCGTCGCGAGAATCTGAAAGTAGAACCAGAAGCCCGGCTGGTTGCCGAAGCGGCTCGCGGCGAAGAGCCGCACGTTCTCGTCGAGGAAGTAGCCGTCGACGAACGCCCGTCCGAACCGTGTGTACATGTAGACGAACCACGGCGCCGCGATCGCCACGATGACCAGCGTCCCGAGGACCCATCGCAGCGCGAGCAGGCGGCGGCGCAGATCCGGCGACGCCGCGATCAGCACGATGAAGGTCAGCGCGGCCAGCACGAGCGCAATCGGACCCTTCACGAGCACGCCGAGCGCGAGCGCGACGTAGCCGATCCACTGCAGCCGCGCGCGATCGCGCAGCGCGGACACCGCGAGGCACGCCGCGCCGCCAAAGGTGAACAGCGTGAACAGCGTGTCGAGGATCGCGTAGCGCGCCAGCGCGAACACGCCCGGGCTGCCGCCGAGCATGAGCGCGGCGGCGTTGGCGACATCGCGCGAGATCAACGTGGCCGCGAACCAGCGCGTCACGAGAATCAACCCCAGCGCGGCGAGCGCTGATACCGCTCGCGCGCCGAGCTCGGGATCGTCGACGAGCCGCATGGCCGACGCCTGCAGCTGGTGGAACAGCACTGGCTTGTCGAAGAACGGCTGTTCGTTGTAATAGGGCGCCCACCAATCGCCCGTCGCGATCATCTCGCGCGACGTCTCGGCGTAATGGGCTTCGTCCGGATCCCAGAAGGTGGCGTCGCCGAGTCGCCAGAAGAGCACCACGAAGACGAGCACAACTCCCAGTGCGCCGAGCCCGGCATCGCGGAGGGAATGCTTTCGCATGTCAGAACTTGGGCGGCTCGCCTATATAATCTCCCGGCTGTACGACCGACCAGGGCGGTGACCGACCCGACCGGCAGAGCTTACATGATGGCGCGCGGCAACTCTCATTGTCCGGTGCTGATCGTCGAAGACGACGAGGACCTCCGCGAGATGATGGCCCAGCTGCTGACGCTCGAAGGCTTCCAGACGGCCGCCGTTGCCAACGGCCGCGAAGCGCTGGAATATCTCCACCAGTCCGCCAGGCCCGACGTCATCCTGCTCGACCTGATGATGCCCGTGATGGACGGCTGGGAGTTCCGCCGCCACCAGAAGGAGGATCCCGCGATCGCGCCGGTGCCGGTCATCGTGCTCTCCGCGCTCGACCAGGCGCGCGCCGGCAATCTCGACGCCACGGCCTTCCTGAAGAAACCGCTCGACTTCGATCGCCTGCTGACGCTCGTGCGCTCCCATTGCCGCCCATCGTAGGTGGCCCTTGCAGGGCCGCCGAGGCGAGGCTGAAAGCCTCGCCCTACACCTCTACTGGCACGTCCGTTGATACCATCGAACTGCGGTGGCTCCGCTTCGACGACTGCGATCCGTTTCCGCCTGGCTGGCCAAAGCGCTCGTCGTTCTCGTCGCGCTGCTCCTCGCCGCGATCGGCCTCGGCATCGCGGCCGTCGAAACCGGATGGGCGAAGAACCGCATCCGTGATCTCATTGTCCGGCAGGCGAACGAGTATCTCACCGCGACGCTGACGATCGGCCGCCTCGAAGGATCGCTCTTTCGCGGGCTGCAGCTCGGCGACATCACGCTCGCGCGCGAAGGCCGGACGCTCGTCCACATCGACGAAGTCGCGCTCTCCTACAGCATCCGCGAGCTCGTCGATCGCGGCACGGTGATCCGCCGCGTGCGGTTGATCCGGCCGCACGTCGAAGGAGCGCGGCTGCCCGACGGACGCTGGGATCTCGGCGCGCTCGTGAAGCGCGAGTCGCGCGAGGAAGAGCGCACTGGTCCCGGGCGCCCGATCGCGATTCAGTCGATCGAGATCGACGACGGGCGCGTGCTGCTGCACGACCCGCTCGATTTCGGCGCGGCGCACGTGCCGACCGATTTCCAGAAGCTCGACGCCCAGTTTTCGTTCACGTACGTGCCGGTGCGGTGGTCGCTGAACTTCGAGCGCGTCTCGTGGATCGGCCGCGCGCCGGAGCTCTCGGTGAGCCCGCTGCGCGGGCGCTTCGGCCGCGGACCCGGCGGCTGGTTCTTCGAGGGCTTCACCGTCCGCACCGCGCGCTCCCACTTCACGCTCGACGGCCGCATCGTCAACGGCGAGAACGGCAAGCCGACCGTGCTCGATCTCGCCGTGCACGCGCCGCGATTCGCGTTTCAGGAGTGGTCGGGCGTGCTGCGCGGGCTGAAGAACATCGCCGTCGAGTCGTCGTTCGACGTCTCGCTCAAGGGACCGACCAATCACATGGGCACCGATCTGAAGCTCGCCGGCACCGGCGGCGGCGTCAGCGGCCATCTCGTGCTCGACACGTCGGTGCCCGGCTGGCACGGCACCGGAGACGTGCACGTCGATCGCCTGAACCTCGCGCGGTGGTTGAACCGCCCCGATCGGCCGTCGGACATCACCGGCCGCGTGACGTTCGACCTCGCGCTCGAGCTCGGCCGCCATTTTCCGCGCGGCGTCTACACGTTCGACGGCCCGCACGCGATGTACATGAACTACGCGGCCGACAACCTGCGCGCGCGCGGGCAGATCACGTCGAGCGCCGTGCTCATCGCCGCGGCCGACGCGCGCGCGTACGGCGCGGGCGTCACGACGCGCGACAGCTCGATCGGCCTCGACGAACCGTTCCCGTACCACTTCCAGGGCACGACGACCGGGATCGATCTGCGCGACGTGCCGCGGGAGGTGCCGGTTCCGCACATGGAGAGCCGCCTGACGTTCGACTACGACGTCACGGGCCGCTTCAGCAATCCATACATCATCGGCCGCGCGGCGTTCGCCTCGTCTTCGTTCCTCGGCGCGACGGTCGGCGCCGGCACCGTCGGATCGATCGACACGCAGCAGAAGCCGTTTCGTTACACGGGCGAAGGGGACGTCAGCGGCATCGACTTCGGCCGCTTCGGCGCCGGCCTCGACGTCGCGTGGCTGCGCGATCCGCGCTACGCCGGCGTCATGTCGGGACACTTCCACGTGGACGGCGCCGGCTCCGGCGCGGCGCTCACGCTCACCGGCGGCGGCCGCATCGCACGCGCCGACATGTTCAAAGGCACGCTCGCCGATGCCGACGTGTCGATCGATATCGACGGCGGCACGCTGCGCGCCTCCTACGACGGACGCCTCGAGCGCGTCGATCCGGCGGTGCCGTTCGCCGATCCGCGGTTCGCCGCCTCGCTCACCGGCACCGGAAAGGTCACGGTGACCGCGCACGATCTCCTCACGAAGACGACGACGCTCGCCGACTACGACGTGGAAGGGACGCTCGCCGCGACTGGTTCGACGGTTCGCGGCTACGAAATCGATCGCGGCCGCGTGGACGCCACCCTGCGCCACTCGATGCTCACGATCGCGCAGGTGGAGGCGGCCGGCCCGGCGATCGAGGGACGCGGCAGCGGCACCGTCGCCCTCTCGGAGACCGCTGCATCCGATTTCACGTACGACGTGACGCGCGCCGATCTCGCACGGTTCCAATCGACGACCGGCGGCGACCTGGAAGGTGTCGTCGCCACCAAAGGGCGCCTCACCGGACCGTCGTCTGCGCTCCACGCCGTCGGCGACGCGACGCTCACGCGGGTGAACGCGCCGGACGTGTCGGCGCTGACGACCACCGTGCGCTACGACGCGACGGTGCCGGCGTCCGAGCCCTCGCGCGCACACGCGCGCGTCGAAGGGCACAGCGAGTTCCTGACGATTGCCGGCCAGTCGCTGAACGAGGTCACCGGCACGGTGACCTACGAGGCCGACCGCCTCGGCTTCGATCTGCACGTCGTCGAGCAGCAGGGGCGGAACGGGCAGCTGACGGGCGCGGTTGCGCTGAACATGGAGAAGCGCGAGGCGTCGATCCACGAACTGACGATCGCGCTCGGGCGCGCGCCGTGGCGCCTCGCGGCGTCGCCGGCCGGCGCGCCGACGATCTCGTGGAACGACAAGGGCGTCGCGATCGCGCCGCTCGTGTTCGCCGATCCCAACAACGACGAGCGTATCGGGATCTCGGGCACGTGGCGCACCGGCGGCGGCGGCGCGCTGCGCGTCACCGCCGAGCACGTGTTCCTCGACACGCTGCAGACCGCGTTCGAGCGGCCGACGCGCTATGGCGGCGTGCTGAACGCGGACGTCACGATCGGTGGAACGCGCGACATGCCGACAACGGCCGGCACGACGACGATCGTCAGCGGCCGCGTCGAACGCGTCAGCTATCAGAAGCTCGAGGCGCGCTTTTCCTCCTCCGGGCAGATGTTCGAGATCGACGCGCGGCTCGATCAGTCGCCCGGCGTGTGGCTCACGGCCGCCGGGAAGGCGCCGCTCGGGCTCGTGAATCGCGATCTGCCGGAGCAGCCGATCGATCTCACGATCAAGTCGAGCACGATCGGCCTCGGCCTGGTCGAGGGGCTCACCGACGTCGTGCGCAACGTGACCGGCGAGGTGCGGCTCGACGTCAAGGCGATCGGCACGAGCCGCGATCCGCATTTCGACGGAACGGTGGACGTGACCAACGCCGGATTCCTCGTCACGGCCACCGGATCGCGCTATCGCAACATCCGCGCGCAGCTCGGTCTCGCGCGCGAGCGGATCGCCGTCGAGACGCTGCACGTCGAGGACGCGGACGGCCACCCGCTCGACGTCCACGGCAGCCTCGGCACGCACGAGCTGCGCGTCGGCGATCTGCAGATCGAGGCGACCGCGCGGCGCTTCGAGGTGATGCGCAACGAGCTCGGACGCCTCACGGTCGACGCGTCGCTGCAGCTCGGCGGCCGCTTCGAAGCGCCGAAGATCACCGGCGACGTGACGATCGCCAGCGGTTCGCTGCGCGTCGACGAGATCCTCGCGCGCACCGTCTTTCAGCCGTACTCGACGCAGGAAGCCTCGATCGCGGACGTCGATCCGATTGCGGCGCTCAACCCGTGGGATCGGCTGGCGCTCGATCTCGCGCTCCACTCGCCGGCGACGCTGCGCCTGATCGGCGACAACGTGCAGGTGTCGCCGGGCACGCCGATCGGCCTCGGCGACATCAACCTGCACGTCACCGGCGATCTCTATTTCTACAAAGATCCCGGCCAGCAGCTGTTCGTGACCGGCTCGTTCGACTCGATCACGGGCACCTACGCCTTCCAGGGACGGCGATTCGACGTCGTGCCTGCGAGCTCGATCAACTTCCGCGGCGATCTGAGCCCCGACGTCTACGTCACCGTGACGCGGATCATCCAGGGCGTCGAGACGCGCGTGAGCATCTTCGGGCCGATGCGGCAGCCGGAGCTGCGCCTCTCGAGCACGCCGCCGCTCGATTCGTCCGACATCCTCTCGTTGATCATCTTCAACACCTCCACCAACCAGCTGTCCGCGCCGCAACAGCAGCAGCTGCTCGTGCGCGCCGGCACGCTCGCCGCCGGATTCCTCGCCACGCAGGTCGTCGCCGCGATCGAGAGCGAGGTGGGGCTCGACATCCTCGAGCTGGAGCCGGGCGGCGATTTCGGCGGCGGCCCGAAGGTGACGATCGGCGAAGAGATCGCGCCGGGGCTCGTCGCGCGCTTCAGCCGGCAGTTCGGCCAGGAACCGTACGACGAGGCGTCGATCGAGTACGCGATCTCGCGCATCTTTCGCCTCCGCGCCACCTACTCCGACGCGCAGACCATGAGCGTCCGGTCGCCGTTCCGCCGCGTCGAACGGGCCGGAATCGACCTGTTGGTCTTTTTCAGCTTCTGAGAAAGGGGGAACCGTCCGGCTGAGAAGCAAACCACCTAGGAATCCCACGAGGTTTCCATTTGCAGGGCTGCGCGCCTCCCACCCGCGCGCGGACGAACGCTCGGGCTCGACGCGCAAGTCGTTGTTCTCGAGAGGCTTCTGAGCCAACCCGGCAGGCTCGACGGCTTGGCAGTTCGTCTGCACTGTCGCAGGCGCGAGGTGCGCATGCTTCTCCCAAGCAAACCCGCCGTCCGGCGGGCTGTGTTCGTCATCATGATCCTGGGTTCGGCCGCGGCTCTGGCGGCCATGTGGGACACCTTCGCCCCGCCCAACGCCTGCTTGTTCTGCACCGGGCCGGAGCAGTACACGACGGCGCTCGGCGGCACGGCGGCGGCCGGGACGAGCGGCATCAGCGGCGCGGGCGGCGCCGTGGGCCAGCGCGCGGCGGCTGAGACGGTTCCTCTACCCGGCATGCCGGCGATGCCCGGCTACGTGGGCAACGGCGGCGCCGGCCGCCGCGACGGATCGCGCAGCGGCTGGCAGCCATGGGGCAACGGATCGGATTCGCGGGGCTTCAATTCGTCGGGCACCGGCGGTCCGTCGGTCGGCACGGGCGGACTGTGGCGGCTGATGACGCTCGCGCATCGCGGTCAGTCGGCGGGCGGCGGCGGAACGTCCGGACCGCACGCGGCGCACGAAGCGCGCGCCGCGCGAACGCACACGACGCCTGCGCCGCGTCCGGGGCCGCGGCCGACGCCGATGCCCGGCGCGCCGTCGGGGACCGCGACGCCGACCAATCCCTTCGACGGCCACTCCGATTCGCCGTCCAATCCGTTCGTGTCGCCGGCTCCCGGAGGCGCGCTCGATCCCGGCGGCGCCGGGCACAGCGGCGGCGGCGGCGGCGGCAGCTCGCCGTCGGCGAATCCCGAACCCGCGTCGATCGTGCTCATCGGCACCGGCTTCCTGGCGCTGCTGACCGAGCTGCGCCGCCGCCGCGCGATCTAGTCGATGGTCGTCCTGCT
>QHWK01000763.1 GCA_003223775.1 Acidobacteriota bacterium | reverse complement strand
GATTGGGGTGAGCACCCGAACCCGTAAAACGGAGGGCATCATGTGGAAATTCTTCAACTGCTACGTGTCGGGCCGGCATGACTTCGGGATGTGGTGCGAGGCGGGGCAGATTTTCCTGCGCTGCCCTCATTGCGGAAAGCGGACGATCGGCTTTTCGGTGACGACAAAAGAGGCGTCCGCGGCGCCGAAGCCGCATGCCGTCGTCATCGCGACGCCGCAGCCCACCACGGCCCGCGTCGTGCCCTTCACGCGCGCCGTCGCGAGCTGACACCGCGTCGGGTTGACACTGCCGGTACGGCGCGATCACAATACAGCGTCGTGCCGGTTCCGCGGATTTCCCGAGAAGATC
>QHWK01000764.1 GCA_003223775.1 Acidobacteriota bacterium | reverse complement strand
AGCTCGTCGCCCGCCCAGAAGCCATGCGGCAGCCCCCACCACAGGCCGACGACGTTCAGCAGCGTCGAGGCGATCACGATCGACACGAGCGGACGCCACGCGTGCTCGCGCCGCAGCTGGGCGATCATCCCGCCGGCGCGCGCGGCCGACGCACGAATCTCCGGCGCGAAGGCGAAGACGCCTGCGGCAAGGAGGGCGACCGACCAGAACGGCCACGCGACGCGCCCTGCGACATCCGCAGCACGATCCGCGATCGCCCGCGCGTACACGATGCGCCGCGGCCGCAGCGTCCAGCGCGGCACCGGCTCGAATCGTCCGCTGCCCCGCTGCCAGAGCAGCGTCAGCTGCGGGCGTCCCTGCGCCTGCGCGTACTTGACGAACAGCGGATGTACGCCGCGCTCGAGCGCGAGCGTGGGGCCCGTCTTCGATCGCAGCCCGTGCGCGCCGCCGTTGTCGACGACGAGCTGTCCATCGACGTACACCCACGATTCGCCGGTCGACGAGGTCGCGAACGTGTAGGCGCCGCTGAGCGGCGCGACGATCCAGCCGGTCCACGACGCGCTGAGCGTCTGCGAGGGAACGGCCTCCGTGTCTGCAGCGAGTCGATCGGTCGAGGGAACGCTCGCCGGGCTCGTGCGCACGGCGTTGCCGTGCCAGTCCGGATTCTCGAAGTACTGCGCCTGCAGTCCGTCGGGCAGCGGATCGATCGCGCGCGCATGGGGAAGGACGAGCGCCGCCGCGGTCGCCGCCGCGACCGCGAGCGCCGAGGACCGCCGGCGGTCGGTCACTGTGAGCGGCACGACGTCATCAGAGCGATCTGCTGCAGATTTCCTGTATCCTACCGCAAAGTGTTCATCCGAACGATCGAGCGCGGATCTCGCGCGCGCGTCTGACGCCGCGCGTGCCTCGCGACACCGTCCCCGACATGCCGACGCCGAACCAGAGCGAATCACAGCGCGCCGGCCTGTGCGCCGCCTGCCGCCACGCGGACGTCGTCACCTCTTCGCGCGGCGCGATGTTCTACCGCTGCCGCCGCTCGGAGACCGATCCGCGGTTCCCGAAGTATCCGGCGCTGCCGGTCCTCATGTGCCGCGGCTACGAAGCGAGGGATCCCGCATGAGCGTCGCCGCCCACCTCGGTATCGATCTGTCGGAGTACGACGCGCGCATCGGCACGTTCATCCCCCATTACCGGACGATGATCGACGTCGGCGCGGCGGCGCTGCCGCCGGCGACGAGGACGTTCATCGATCTCGGCGTCGGCACCGGCGCGTTGGCCGCCGCGTGCCTCGCGCGCGCGCCCCGCGCTCGCGTCGTCGGCGTCGACGAGGACACCGACGTCATGAAGCTCGCGGCGGCCCGGCTCGGCGCCCGCGCGAGCTTCGTGACCGGCAGCTTCCACCGGGCGCCGCTGCCGCGATGCGACGCGGCCGTCGCCTCGTTCGCGCTCCATCACATCCGCACGCGCGCCGCGAAAGCGGCGTTGTACGGGCGCGTGCACGCGGCGCTCAGGCCGCGCGGTGTGTTGATTACCGTCGATTGCCAGCCGGCCACCGACCGCGCCGTCCGGCGCGCGCAGTTCGATCGCTGGCTCGAGCACCTGCGCGACGGGTATTCGCCGGCCGAATCGCGCCGCCTGCTGCGCGCCTGGTCGCACGAGGACGTCTACGTGCCGCTCGACGCGGAGCTCGATCTGCTGCGCGGCGCCGGCTTCCGGACCGAAATCCTCTGGCGCCGCGACGCGTTCGCCGTCGTCCGCTCCGCGCGGTAAATCGAGAGCGGCGCGGCGTTCTACGCTAGAATCGCCGCACCGTGGCCGCCGCGCTCGCGCACGCCTCCCTCCCGCCCGACGACGACGAGCAGCCATCACGATGGTCGATGTCGCTCCTCGAGCATCTCGAGGAGCTCCGCAAGCGCCTGGTGCGCGCGTGCGTCGCAATCGCCGCCGGCGTCGCCGTGTCGTTCCTCTACATCGATCGCATCGTCGCGTTCGTGTTCGCGCCGATGCGTCGGGCGCTGCCGCCGGGCGCGAAGATGATTTACACCGCGCCCGGCGAGGCGTTCGGCCTGTACGTGAACATCGCACTCCTCGCTGGAACCGTGCTCGCGGCGCCGTTCATCATGTTCCAGATCTGGCGCTTCATCGCGCCGGCGCTGTACGCGATGATCACGTTCTTCGGCACGTTCCACTCGGCGGACCTCGAGTTCAGGCCGCGCGTCGAGGACGCCTTCGATCTCTACACGCGCATGCTGCTGGGGATGGTGCTCGTCTTCCAGATGCCGACGGTGATTTATTTCCTCGCGAAGATGCGGCTGGTGACCGCACGGTTCCTGGCGGTGAACACGAAGTACGCGATCCTGATCATCTTCATCGTGGCGGCGGTGCTGACGCCCGACGGCAGCCCCTGGAACCAGACGCTGTTCGCCGCGCCGATGATCGCGCTCTATCTGCTGGGCATTGCGATCGCGTGGGCGGTGGCGCCGCGATCGCCGGCCGGCGCTCAGTAGGCCTGCAGCTTGCGCCGCAGCTCGCGTTCGGCCGCATCGTCGGCGGCGGTCTGCGTCTCGGCGGTCGCCACAATCCCGAGATCGCTCTTCGATCCGTCTTTCATCTCGACGACCGTCGCCT
>QHWK01000762.1 GCA_003223775.1 Acidobacteriota bacterium | reverse complement strand
GGCCGTCGCACCTGGTCGCCGCGGCGCCGCTCGATCCGTACTGGGTGAGCGGCCAGCCGCTGCAGCTCCGGCAGGCGGCGATCGATCTGCGCGGCACCGGCCCCGCGCCGTACCCGCTGCGCATCCGCCAGTCGGAGGCGTGGCTGCAGCAGGCGGAGCGGATGCTCGTCGACGTCGAGGAATGGACCGGCCACGGCGAGCGGACCGATCGCGACTACTTCTTCCAGAAGTCGGCGCTCTACCTGGCGCTCCTCGACCTGGTGCCGACCTCGACGCTGCGGACGCGCACCATCGAGTCGTTCGTCGACTTCCTCCACAGGAAAGACGACGACAACACGAACGAGCCGCTGTGGTTCGCGTTCCTGAACCGCCTGCTGGAGCTGTCGCGCGGCTCCGATCGGCCGGAGATCCTGCGCGCGTTCGACAACGCGCACAATCCGTCGATGACGGTGTACGCGCAGTTGGAGCGGCTCGTGCCTGTCGGCGCTCGGTGAATCAAGAATCACGCGCATTGTTGATTCCTAATTCTTGTAATTCTTAATTTCGCCGCGACAGCAGCACCACGCCGGACCACGGCCGGCTGCCGGCGGGCGCGGACGACTCGGGCAGGAGCGACAAGAGCCGCAGCCCGAGCGGCAGGCGACCGAGCTTGCCGGCCGCCTTCAGAATCGACTTCACTTCGACGGCCGTCCAGCCGAGCGGCGTGAAGAACGCGGCGCCTTCGTGCGGCGCGAAGAGGAACGGCGCACCGGCTTCGCGCATGCGATCGCCGCTGCGCTCGCGGAGCATCTCCATCAGCCCCGGCGAGACGAGATCGACGACCCAGAACTCGAAGCTGCGCTGCCGGGCGAGATCGTACGCGAGCGACGCCGCTTCGTCGCGCATCAGGTAGATCAGCAGCCCTTCCGAGAGGATCGCGGCGCGCGGGGCGGAGGCGCCGAGCCGTTCGAAGAGACCCCGCCGCGCGTCGCCGTTCGAGAGATCGAG
Organism: Acidobacteriota bacterium; assembly: GCA_003223775.1. Lineage (GTDB taxonomy): Bacteria > Acidobacteriota > Vicinamibacteria > Vicinamibacterales > CAVVIG01 > QHWK01. The sequence goes on along the minus strand of QHWK01000762.1, from coordinate 1,474 downwards.
CCGCACGCGCTCGAGCGCGCACGCCGGCTTCGTGTCGCCGAGCACGCGCTCCTTGTAGTCGAGGATCTCCGGCAGATCGACTTCCACCCACCGCAGCGTCGGCGGCAGCTCCATGCGGTAGGGCCGCATGTCGAGGCCCGCCGCGAGGTTCACGATCAGATCGACGCCGTGCCGCACGAGCCGCTTCACGAGCCGATCGAAGAGGTGCGTTCGCGCGATCGCGGCCCACGCATGCTCCTCGAAGAACGGCATCGCGTTGGCGATCGCCTCGCCGCGCTCGCCGGCGAGCGCGCGCGCGTACGGATCGCGGAACGCCGCGTCGGGCCGTTCGGTCTCGCGCGCGCGGTAGACGGCCATCCACCGCGCGGTGTCGGAGACGTCCCGGATCAGCGGTTCGTCGCTCAGCGCGCCCTACTTCCCGGCCTGCGACCGCGTCGGCGCGTCGGCCTTCAGGAACTTCACGAGCTCGCGGTTGAAGATCTCCGGCGTCTCGAAGTGCAGGACGTGGCCGGCGTTCGGCACGAGCACGAGCTGCGCGCCGGGAATCGTGTCGGCGACGTGCCTGGCCAGCTTCGGAAAGTCGGGGCCGTCTTTTTCGCCGCCGATCACGAGCGCTTTCGATGTGATGTGCGCCCAGTCGGAGACGACCGGATCAGTGTAGACCATCTGCTGCAGCAGCGTCCGCACCATCGCCATGTGCGGCCAGTCGCCCGTCAGCGTCCACGAATACAGCAGGCGTGCGAGCTTCTCGTACTCCGGCTTCCACGAGTCCGGCGTCGGGAAGTAGCGCTTGATCGTCGCGTACGCCTGCTGATACGAGTAGCCGAGCATCTGCTTGTACACCTCGTCGGTGCTGCGGTACGGCCGCTCGAACCGCGCGTCGGTGAGCCCGATCGGATCGTAGAGCACGACGCGCTCGGTCGCGTCGGGGTCGGACGCCGCGAAGCGCGCGGCGAGCATGCCGCCCATCGAGTGGCCCACGATTGCCGCCTTCGCGACCCCGAGATGATCGAGGACACGCTTGGTGTTCAGCGCCATGTCGTGGAAGTTGTACGGCACGATCGGCTTCGACGATCGGCCGAACCCGATCTGATCCGTCACGACGACGCGGAACCCTTCCTTGCGCAGCACCTCGATCGGCCCGGCCCAGTAGAAGCCGGCGAAGTTCATCCCGTGCAGCAGCACCACCGTGCGCCCGTTCGGCTGCGCCGCCGGCGGCACGTCCATGTACGCCATCCGCACGTCCTGCCCGTAGGTCGTGAACGAGAGATACGAGACCGGATGCGGATACGGCACGTCCTCATGGTTGATGCTGCCCGGCTTCACGTCGGACGGCGTCGGCACGTTCGCGGGCGCGGCGGGCGTCCCCGGCGGCTGCGCGCCGGCGCGCCCGGCAGCGGCGAACAAGGCGAGAAGACAGACACACGTGCGAAGAATCATCGATGCGCTCCCGGGAAGAAAATAGCCACGCGGG
>QHWK01000761.1 GCA_003223775.1 Acidobacteriota bacterium | reverse complement strand
GGAACGCGGATTGCGGATTGATTGTGGATTTGGGGATTGCGGATTTGCAATCGCGCAATCGAGACATTTCAAATCCGAATCCGCAATCCGCACTCCGCAATAAATCCGCAATCCGCAATCCGCACTCCGCAATAAATCCGCAATCCGCAATCCGCACTCCGCAATGACAGATTTCAGAGTGATTCCGTCGATCGACGAGCTCCGCCGCAGCGCCGCCGCGCGCGCGCTCGAAGCCGAGTTCGGCCCGGATGCGACGCTCGACGCGCTGCGCGACGCGGCGGCGGACCTGCGCGCCGCGATCGCCGGCGGCAACGGCGACCTCGCGAGCGAAGCGGATGCGGCCGCGCGGATCGAAACGGCGGCGGCGGCGCGGCTGCGCGACGCGTTTCGTCCGTCGCTCCAGCCGGTGATCAACGCGACGGGCGTCGTCATCCACACGAATCTGGGACGTGCGCCGCTCGCGCCGGCGGCGATCGAGCGGATCGCCGCCGTGGCGCGCGGCTATTCGTCGCTCGAGTACGACATCGCGCGCGGCGCGCGCGGACGGCGCGACGTCCACGCGGAGCGGCTGCTCTGCCGCGTCACCGGCGCCGAAGCGGCCGTCGTCGTCAACAACAATGCCGCGGCGGCGCTCATCGTGCTCGCGGCGCTCGCGGCCGGGCGCGAGGTGATCGTGTCGCGCGGAGAACTGGTCGAGATCGGCGGCGGATTCCGCGTCCCCGACGTCATGGCGCAGTCGGGCGCCGTGCTGCGCGAGGTCGGGACGACCAACAAGACGCGCGCGGCCGATTACGCGGCGGCCATCAACGACAAAACGGCGCTCATCCTCCGCGTTCATCCATCGAACTTCCGCATCGAAGGGTTCACCGAGCGGCCCCGCCTGACAGATCTCGTCACCCTCGCCAGGAAGTTCAACATCCCCGTCGCCGAAGATCTCGGCAGCGGCCATCTTGGGTCGGAGTGGGGTCGGAGTGCGGTCGGAGCGGGGTCGGACCCCGTTGGAATGGAGCCGGCAGCCGGCGAGACGATCGCGGGCGGCGCGGATCTCTGCTTCTTCAGCGGCGACAAGCTGCTCGGCGGACCGCAGGCGGGCATCATCGTCGGCCGCGCGGCGCTGGTCGATCGCGTGCGGCGGCATCCGCTGATGCGCGCGCTGCGCGTCGACAAGATGACGTACGCCGCGCTCGACGCGACGCTGACGGAGTACGCCGCCGGACGCGCAGCGGCGACGATTCCGGTCCAGCGCATGCTCGCGGCGAGCGGCGACGACATTCGCGCGCGCGCGGACGCGGTCGCGTCGGCAATCCGCGCGATCGGGGGCTGGCGCGCGGAGCCGATCGAAGGCGCATCGGCGGTCGGCGGCGGGAGCGCGCCGGGCGTCGCGCTGCCGACATGGCTCGTCGCCGTGGAGAAGGACGGCCTCAGCGCGGACGCGCTCGAAAGCCGGCTGCGTCAGCTGGCGCCGCCGATCGTCGCGCGCATCGAGCGCGATCGCCTCGTCCTCGATTTGCGCACCGTCTCTCCCGAGCAGGACGGCGACCTGCCCCGTCTGCTCGCGCGCGTCGGCTGACCGACCGCGCGGCGACGCACGGCTGCAGCCCGCGGACTATAATTCCCGCCTCTCGAACACCAGCCAGGAGGACGCGTGCGCCGAACGATCGTTGTGGTCGCGCTCTTGATGACGGCCGGCGGCGCGCGGGCCGCGGCCGCGCAGCCGCGCGCGACGCCGCCTGCGCGCCGCGCCGCCGCATCGCCCTCGAGCGACGCCTCCGCCGGACGGCAGATCTTCGACGCGCAGTGCGCGTGGTGCCACGGCAACGAAGGCGACGGCGGCACCGGACCGAACCTGCACGGACGCCTTCGGCACGCGACGACGCTCGCATCGATCGTCGACATCGTCACGTCGGGGATTCCGGGCACCGACATGCCGTCGTTCCGCAGCCCGCTCACCGAACGCAGCATCCGGCAGACCGCCGCGTACGTGCAGTCGCTGTCGCGCGCGTCGGCGCGGCCCTCGCGCGGCAACGTCGAGCACGGGACGGCGCTCTACGAACAGAACGGGTGCGCGAGCTGCCACGTGATCGACGGCCGCGGCGGCATCCTCGGTCCCGAGCTGACCTCGATCGGATCGCGCCGCGGCGCCGCGCACCTGCGCGAGGCGATCGTCAGGCCGGCTGCGTCGCATCCGCCCGGCTATCTCGTAGTCCGCGCGGCGCCGGCGAGCGGTCCGGAGGTTCGCGGCATCCGCGTGAACGAGGACGTTTTCTGGATTCACATCCGCGACGCGAGCGGCGCGGTGCACACGCTGCAGAAATCCGACCTGAAGAGCCTGGACCGCGAAATCGACGCGTCGCTGATGCCGTCGTACGCGTCGCGGTTGAACGATCCCGATCTCGACGATCTCGTCGCCTACCTCTCGACTCTTCGAGGCACCAGATGATCGAGCGCCGCCACGCCGCCGCTCTCGCCTTCGTCGCGCTCGGCGCCGCGTCCCTGCTCGCGCAGGACGGCCAGTGGCTGATGTACTCCGGCTCGTACGATTCGCACCGCTTCTCGCCGCTCACGCAGATCACCGCCGCCAACGTCGCAAGGCTGCGGCCGGTGTGGGCGTATCAGCCGCCGGGGACCGGGTCGATCGAATCGACGCCGATC
>QHWK01000760.1 GCA_003223775.1 Acidobacteriota bacterium | reverse complement strand
GCCTCGCGCGCAGGAAGATCACGAACGTGACGCTCGTCCAGGGCGACATCGACGATCCCAGGCTGGCCGACGCGTCGGTCGATCTCGAGATCATGGTCGACGTCTACCACGAGTTCTCGCGGCCGCAGGCGATGCTGCGGCACCTGCGCGACGCGCTCAAGCCGGGCGGACGTCTGGTGCTGCTGGAGTACCGGAAGGAAGATCCGACGATCCCGATCCGTCCCGAGCACAAGATGAGCGTGGCGGAAGCGAAGCTCGAGGTCGAGGCGGAAGGGTTCGCGCTCGCGAAGGCGGACGAGTCGCTGCCGCGCCAGCACATCCTGATTTTTACGGCGAGGCCCGCGAGCCCGTAACCGCGCCGGCTGGCATCCTTCGGCGCGCGCCGCACACTTCGTGCTCTTCACCGAACCGACATTTCTCTTCCTGTTCCTGCCGCTCCTGCTGGCGCTCTACTTCGCGCCGCTCTCGCGCCGGCACGGCGCGTACGGCAACGCTCTGCTGCTGGCCGCGAGCGTGATCTTCTACGCGAAGGGCGGCGGCGCCTTCACGTGGCTGATGCTCGGGTCGATCGCGTTCAACTACCGGGCGGCGATCGCGGTCGATCGCGCGCGCGGCCGATCCGGGCCGTCCGCCAGGCGGTGGGTCGCGTTCGCGGTCGCGGCGAACCTCGTCGTGCTGGGCGTCTTCAAGTACGCGAACTTCTTCGCCGACAACGTGAACACGCTGTTCCTCGCGCTCGGAGTTCAGCCGGTCGTCGTCCCGCGCGTGCTGCTGCCGATCGGCATTTCGTTCTTCAGCTTTCACGCGATCTCGTACGTCGTCGACGTGTATCGCCGCGACGCGACGGCGCAGAAGAGCCCGGTGCACGCCGCGCTCTACCTGCTGCTGTTCCCTCAGCTGATCGCCGGGCCGATCATCCGCTACCGCGATCTGGCCGATCAGCTCGCGCGCCGCACGGTCTCGATCGACGACTTCGCCTACGGCGTCCGGCGCTTTGTCGTCGGCCTCGCGAAGAAGATGCTGATCGCGAACGTCGTCGCCGAGACGGCGGATCGGATCTTCGCGATGCCGGCGGCGCAGCTCTCGGCCTCGCACGCGTGGCTCGCGATCGTCTGCTACACGTTCCAGATCTACTTCGACTTCTCCGGCTACTCGGACATGGCGATCGGCCTCGGGCGCATGTTCGGCTTCCGCTTCCCGGAGAATTTCCGCTGGCCCTACGTCGCGCGCAGCGTGCAGGAGTTCTGGCGCCGGTGGCACCTGTCGCTCTCCACGTGGTTCCGCGACTACCTCTACATCCCGCTCGGCGGCAACCGCGTCAGCCGCGGCCGTCAGTACCGCAACCTCGTCGCCGTGTTCTTTCTCTGCGGCTTGTGGCACGGCGCGAGCTGGAACTTCGTGATCTGGGGGTTGTGGCACGGCGCGTTTCTCGTCGTCGAGCGAGTCGCGTTCAGCGGCGCGCGGCGGACGCGCCGCGACGAGATGATCCCGCCGTCGCCGCAGACAACGATCCGGTCGGGTCCGCTGCACTGGCCGATCTGGCCGCACGTCTACACGATGCTGGTCGTCATGATCGGGTGGGTCTTCTTCCGCGCGGACACGCTCGCCGGCGCGGTCGGGTTCCTGCGCGCGATGGCCGGCGCCGCCGCGGCGGCGCCGACGCCGTACTCCGTCGGCTGGTACCTGACGCCCGAGTTGTGGCTCGCGCTCGCGGCCGCTGCAATCGGATCCACGCCGTGGGTGCCGCTCGCCGCGCTCCATCTCGAGAGCCGCCCTCGAAGGGTTGCGCCGTGGGCGCTCTCGCTCGTCAACACCGCGGCGCTGGCCGCGCTGCTCGTCGCGTCGCTGATGCACCTGGCCGCGCGCACCTACAACCCGTTCATCTACTTTCGATTCTGATGAAGGCGGTGCTCGCGGCGCTGTTCGTCGTCGTCATCGCGCTGCCGCTCGCGGCGAATCTCGCCGGCCGCGACGGCGCCGATCGGGGCGCGGAGAACCGCGAGCTCGCGGCGTTTCCGCGACTCGAGGCGTCGTGGGCCTCGGCCGCCGCTTTCGCGCCGCGGCTGAGCGCGTGGTTCGACGATCACTTCGGCTTCCGCTCGACGCTCGTGCAGTGGTACGGGGCGAGCCGCCTGTTCGCGCTCCACGTCTCGCCGTCGACGGCTGTCGTCGTGGGACGCGACGGCTGGCTCTTCTACGGCGAGGATCAGGCGGTCGAGGATTTCGCGCAGGTCGATCCGATGACGCCGGATGCGATCGCGAACTGGCGCGCCGCGATCCTGCGCGCGCGCGACTGGCTGCGCGCGAGGGGGGTCGCGTACGTCTTCACCATCGCGCCCGACAAGCACGTCCTCTATGCCGAGGCGATGCCCGACACGATCGCGCGCGTCGGCGACGTGTCGCGGACCGATCAGCTCGTCACCGCGATGCAGGACACCGGCCTCATGGTCGATGTGCGGCCGGCGCTCTTCGAGGCGAAGAGCCGCGAGCGCATCTACCAGCGGACCGATACGCACTGGAACGATCGGGGCGCCTTGGTCGCGTATCAGCAGATCATCGGCGCCGTGCGCGCGCGCGTGCCGAAGACGCCGCCCGCGTGGACGCGCGCCGACTTCGATCCGCGGGAG
>QHWK01000012.1:8479-10269 GCA_003223775.1 Acidobacteriota bacterium | reverse complement strand
CCGGCGACGTCCTCGTCGTGACGACGACGGCGGAGTCGACCGACGGGATGTTCGGCGAGCTGCTCGCCGTCTCGGCGCGCGCGCGCGGCGTCGTCGGGCTCGTGATCGACGCGGGCGTGCGCGACGTCGCCGACATCACGGCGATGAACTTTCCGGTGTGGGCGAAGGCGATCAGCGCGCAGGGCACGGTGAAGGCGACGCCGGGTTGGGTGAACGTGCCGGTCGTCTGCGCCGGTGCGATCGTCAAGCCGGGCGACGTGATCGTCGGCGACGCGGACGGCGTCGTCGTCGTGCCGCGCGCGTCGGCGGCGGAGGTCGCGCGGCTCGGGACCGAGCGCGTCGCGAAAGAGCAGAAGTCGCGCGAGCGGCTGCGGCAGGGCGAGCTCGGCCTCGACATCTACGGCTGGCGCGCGAAGCTCGCCGAGCTCGGCGTTCAGTACGTGGATAGTGCGGACGCGGATGAGAACTAGCCGCGTCCCTGGCGCTGCCGGGGATTCGGGATTGGGGATTCGGGATTCGGTCTGCACGCTGTCACGCTGTCTGTCGATCGCAACGGACGGAACCACGAAGGCACGAAGAAAGACGAAGAGCACGAAGAAGAATTCTTTGTACAAAAGAGCTTCGTGATTCCGCGATCGCGCGCGCGTTACAATCGTTCGCGATGACGCTCGCAGTCCGCCGCGCCGCGCTGACGATCGTCGCGGTGCTCCCCATAATCTCAGCGGCCGTGCGCGCGCAGGATGCGGCCAGGCAGCCCGAGGCCGGCGAAAAGATTCTGACGGCGGCGTGCCAGAGCTGCCACGACAGCCGCCACGTCGACACGCAGGCCCTCGACGAAGAGGGCTGGACGAAAGTCGTGAAGGGCGAAATCGCGAGGGGCGCCGAGGTCAAGAGCGACGACGTGCCCGTGCTCGTCGACTACCTCGCGCGGTACCACGGGCCGCTGCCCGAGGGGCCCGGCAAGGACGTCGTGCTGAACATCTGCACGCAGTGCCACGATCTGCAGCGCGTGCGGCGGAGGGAAAGCAACCACAGAGCACACGGAGCGCGCGGAGACCTGTTTCCTCGAGATCTACGTCCGACGCTTTCCAGACGACGATCCTCTGACCTGCGGCGAGATGCTACCCACAGGAAGAGAAACCCTCGAAGCTTCGAAAGCCGAATCAGCCGCTCGATTGTCTCCATCGCCGCGATGACGGATGGTTCTTGGATCACGCCATTTGGATAGCCTTCGGGCCCGGAGCAGCGGCCATCCTGATCGAGTTGGTGACTCAACTAAGGATTCGCGCGAAGCCCCGCTGGCGAAGAGAGTAGCGCGCGGCGCCGATTCGCGATCGGGTGGCCACATGGACAGCGGCCAACGTCAACGGCGTGGTCCAAATGCTCTGAGGTCTCTGTGTTCTCTGTGGTTGCTTTTCCGTCACTTCCTGGGGACTCGCTCGGCGCAGAGCTCCACCACGCAGATCGATTCGATGACGCGGTTGGCCGGCGGCACCGGCAGGCCGCGCTCGGTCATCATCTTGCGCAGCATCACCGCCGTCTCCGGCCGCTGCACGGCCGACTGCACGCCGACGCGCACCAGACCGTCCGCGTAGTCGAGCGCCTGCCACGTGTGGCCGGAGATCGCCGATACGTTCGTGTCGGTATCGCGGCTGCCGCCGTCGCGCGTCTCGAGCCGCGCGCCGTGCGCGACGAGCATCTCGATGACGTCGTTGCGCCCCTTGAGCGCGGCGCCCATGAGCGGCGTGCGCCCTTCCTTGTTCGCGATGTTCGGATCGAGCCCGACCTCG
>QHWK01000012.1:0-8456 GCA_003223775.1 Acidobacteriota bacterium | reverse complement strand
GATCGGCGCCGTAGTCGAGCAGCAGCCGCATCAGCGCGGTGTCGCTCGATTGGGCGGCGCGGATGAACGGCGTGCAGCCGGCCTCGTAGAACCACTGCATCGTGAAGATCGTCCGCGTGAGCGTGTTGTCCTTCGCGCGCGCGTTGGGATCGGCGTCGTGGTCGAGGAGCATCCGGATGTACTCGAGATGATCCAGGTCCGGCTTCGGCACCGGATAATCGCCGCCCTCGATGTTGCGGTTGTCGGTCGCGAGATAGATCGGCGTCCAGCCGCCCTTGTTCGCGACGTTGGCGTTCGCGCCGCGCTCCATCAGGAACGCGCCGAGCTTGTAATGCCGGTTGTTCGTCGCGGTGAGGAGCGGCGACCAGCCGTACTCGGTCGTCTGGTTGATGTCGGCGCCCGCGTCGAGCAGGTACTTCGCCGATTCGACATCGCCTTCGCGCGCCGCGAAGGTCAGCGGCGTCAGGCCGCCGCCGCCCGTTCCGACGAGCCCGGCGATGATCACGTCCGCGTCGTCGTCGCCCGCCTCCGGAGGCGGAGTGCCCGCCGGCGCGCCAGCGGGCGTGGCCGCGGAGGTCTGCGCCGGCGGACGAGCGGCGGGCGTCGGCGACGGCCGAGCGGCCGGCGCGGCCGGCGACCCCGGAGAGGCTGATGTCCCTTCGGGCTGTGCGCCGCCATTCAGCTCGGGCCGCCGGCTGTTGAGGATGCCGCGGAAGCCGAGCGAGATCTTGGCGCCGTGCGAGGCTTCGTACTCGAGCTGTTCCTCGTAGGTGCGGCCGGCGGCGACCGCTTCCTTGTAGCGCCGCTGCGCGTCGCGGACGGCCGCGGTATTGACGCGCGGCGCCATGTAGTTGCGCGGCAGGCCGGCCGGTCCCGATTTCGCCGCGTGATCGGCGCCGAGCTCGAGCAGCATCTTGACGGCCGCCGCGTGGCGCTGTTCGGCCGCCCACATGAGCGCGGTCGTGCCGCGCAGCGGCTCCTTCGCGTTCACGTCGGCGCCGGCGGCGACCAGCCGCTTGATCACCACCGGGTTGCCGTTGCGCGCGGCGAGCATCACCATCGTCTCGCCGTTCGCGCCGTGCTGTTTCGCGTTGGCGCCCGCGGCGAGCAGGCGCTCCACCATCGCGTCGGTGCCGAAGAGCGACGCCATCGCGAGCGGCGTGACGCCTTCGCGATTGGCGGCGTCGACCTTCGCGCCCGCCTTGATCAACAGATCCGCCGCTTCGCCGTCGTCGCGATACACCGCCCAGTGCAGCGCGGTGGCGCCGTCCACCTGCGGCGCGTTGACGTCCGCTTTCTGCTGCAGCAGCGCGCGCAGCGCCGCCCTGTCGCCCTTCATCGCCGCGTCGGCGACCTGGCTCTTCGCGGCGGCGGCCGCGGAGGCCGAGACGAGCGCGACGAGGGCGGCGGCGAGGACTGAATGGATCGCATCGCGTCTCATATGGCTCTACACCAGCTTCGTCAACCGGCCGGTACTGTCGCCCTGCACGTCCTGATGGATGTCGTACAGATCGAGGACGCTCAGCAGCAGGTTGCCCGTCGTGACGCTCTTGCGCTCGAGCGCGATGTGCCGGTCGCCTTTCAGCTGGCCGCTGGCGCCGCCGACGAGGATGTGCGGCACGTCGTAGTGCATGTGCTGGTTCGAGTTGCCCATGTTCGTGCCGTAGAGAATCAGCGAGCGATCGAGCAGCGTGCCGTCGCCGTCGGGAATCGACTTCAGCTTCTCGGCGACGTAGGCGAGCGTCGAGACGTGATAGCGGTTGATGTCGGCGTAGCGGCGGATCTGCACCGGATCCTCCTGGTGGTGCGACGCGCCGTGGAAGCTCGGGCTCTGGCCGCCGTTCGGGAAGAGATCGCTCTTCGGGAACACGTAGCTGCGCGCCGTGAGATCGCGCGCGCCGAGCAGCGTCGCCACACGCGTGATGTCCGCGCGGAAGGCGAGCGCCGTCATGTCGATGTGCAGCTTGATGTGCTCGTCGAACGAGTCGGGGATGCCCGGCGGCAGATCGATCTCCGGAATCTCCTTCGTCGCGCTCGCGGCGATCTGAATCCGCCGCTCGATCTCGCGAATCTCCTGCGTGTACTGGTTGATCGTGCGGCGATCCCCGGCGCCGAGCTCGCGATTGAGGCTGGCGAGCTCGTCGAGGATCGAATCGAGGATGCTGCGGTTCTCGCGCATCCGTTTGGCGCGGACCTCGGGCGTCGCGCCGCTGCCGAACAGCCGCTCGAAGACCGCTTGCGGGTTCAGCTCCATCGGCAGCGGGCTCGTGCGCAGCGGCTCGTTGGGCGGCGTCGGCAGATCGATCCACGAGATCGAGTTCGTGTACGAGCAGCTGTAGCCTTCGCCGCAGTTGCTCGAGCTCGAGTTCGGATCCTCGACGGCGAGCTGCAGCGACGGCAGCAGCGTCTCCTGGCCGATCTTGCGCGCGATGATCTGATCGATCGTCGGGCTGCCGACCGTCGCGTCGCTGCCGGCCGTCTTGCGCGGCTTGATCCCGGTGAGATACGCGGCGGCGACCCAGTGATCCGAGCCGGTCGTCCCCTCCGGCGGCTCGGCCGACTTCGACCAGAGCCCGCTCAGCACGACCGTCTGATCGCGCACCTTGCCGAGCGACTCGAGGATGTAGGGCAGCTTGGCGGGCAGCGGGCCTTCTGCGCCCGGTTCCCAGTAGCCTGGCGCCATGCCGTGCGGGAAGAACATGCCGACGAAGCGCGGCTTGGGCGTCCCGGCCGTCGCCGCGAACGCCGTGGACGCCGGCAGCATCGCATCGAGCAGCGGCAGCGCGAGCGTGCAGCCCGCGCCCTTCAGGAACCGCCGCCGCGGAATATGCCTCTTGGCGATGTACATGACTACCGGGCTCCCTTGCGGCTCTCCGCCGCTCCCGCCGCCGACGTCGGCGTCGGCGCTTCGCGCGCTTTCGTATTCATCTGAAACGGCTTGCTGCCGACGACGCCGAGCACGAGCGAGGAGAAGCGCGCGCCGCTGCGATCGGCGTCGCGCGCGATGGCGCGCACGAGCGGCATGTCCTGGTACTCGACGCCGCGTCCGAGCGCGTAGGTCAACAGCTTCTCCGTCACCACCTCGATGAACTGCGTGCGATAGCCGGCGAGCCAGCTGCGCAGCCCGGCGGGGCCGTCGATCTTCGTCCCGTCGAATACTTGCGACGACGCGTCGACCGGCGTGTCCTCGTCGCGCGTCCGCCAGAGGCCGATGCCGTCGAAGTTCTCGAGCGAGAAGCCGATCGGATCCATCAGGCTGTGGCACTGGACGCAGTCGGCGCGCACGCGATGCTCGAGCATCTTCTGCCGCATCGTCGGCTCTTTCGCGTTGCCGGCCGCATCGCTCAACTTCGGCTTCAGCGGCGGGACGTCGGGCGGCGGATCCGGCGGGCTCATGCCGAGGATGTTCGTCATGATCCACTTGCCGCGCGTCACGGGAGAGGTGCGCTCCGGCTTCGACGTCGTCGTGAGGAACGCGCCTTTGCCGAGGAGCCCGCGGCGGACGTCCATGTCGGGGCCGAGCGTGATGCGACGGAACTGGCTGCAGTAGACGTTCGGGATGCCATAGTGCTTCGCGAGCCGCTCGTTGACGAACGTGTAGTCGGCCGTCAGCAGATCGGTGATGCTGCGGTCCTCGCGCACGATGCTGTCGACGAGCAGCTCCACTTCGCGCCGCATCGCCTGGCGCAGCGGATCGTCGAAGTCGGGATAGACGAGCGGCAGCGGCCCGGTGCTCTGCAGGCCGCGCAGGTTCAGCCACTGACCCCCGAAGTTGATCGCGAGCGCCTCCGACCGCCGATCCGCGAGCATGCGCCGCACCTGCCGCTCGAGGACCGCCGGATCTTTCAGCTTGCCCTGCGTCGCGAGCGTGACGAGCTCCTCGTCCGGCGCCGTGCTCCACAGGAAGAAGGAGAGGCGCGAGGCGAGATCGAAATCGCTCACGCGATACGGCTGGCCCGGCTTCGCGCTCGGCGGCTCGGTCTCGATGCGATAGAGGAAGCGCGGATCGGCGAGGACGCGCGCGAGCGCCATCTCGACGCCGTGCTCGAAGCCGCCGTCCTTGCGGCCGCCGTCGTAGAACGCCATCAGCGCCTGCAGCTCCGAGGACGCCACCGGACGGCGGAAGGCGTGCGCGGCGATCGCGCCGACGATCTTTCGCGCGCACGATGCGTCCTCCGCCGGCGACGCCGGATAGCAGACGAAGATCTTCTGGCGGCTCGGCGACTCTTTCGCGGGCGTGGCGTTGAACGGCCCCTCGATGCGCACCGTACCGACGTGCGGGAAGAAGGTGAAGCCCGGCGTCGGCCCGGTCTGCAGCGTGTCGCGCATGAAGTGCTGATCGAGATCGAGCAGCGGCGCGAGGTTCGTCGCGAGGAACGTCGCGCCGACGGCGTGCGGACCAGCAGTCAGCTTCACGCGCGCGCGCATCGGCGTGCCGCCGCGGCCGCCGAAGAACGCCTCCGGCCCCTGCTGCCCGCCGCCGGAAGGACCCGCCGCGCCGCGGCCCGCGCCGCGCCCGCCGGCCGGCGCCGCGCCGCGTCCGCGCTGGCCTGCGGAGGGCGTCGATCCTTTCTCGCCGCCGCAGCTGTCCTGGAAGCCGAAGCGGCGGCTGCCCTGCCAGTCCATCAGCTGTACCCGCTCACTGTCGAGCAGGATCTCGATCTTCTCGCACGGCACCGATCCGAATCCGGTCGGCGACATGTTGTCGCCGAAGATCGGCGTCACCGTGATCGTGTACTCGCCGTCGGACGGGAAGACGTGCCTGACGAGCATGCCGCCGCGCGTGCCGAACGGCAGGCCTTCGATGTGATAGTCCTGCGACGTGTCTTCGGGCGTGCGATACACGACGAGGCCCGGCGTCGCCGGCTCGCCGATTGCGAGGCGGCTGATCTTTCCGGCCGCCGACACATACGCTTCGACGAGCGTCGAGGAGATGCCGAGCGCGCCCGCCATGTTGTCGAAGCCGTGCGTCGAGTCGTCCGACGGCAGATATGCGGAGGCATCGACGTCCAGATCGAGGACGTCGCGAATCACGTTCGAGTACTCGGTGCGGTTCAGGCGATGGAGGCCGGGCTGCGGCGCGTACGGCGCCGCGTTGCGATCGAGCTCGCCCTCGAGCCATGCGATGAAGCCGTCGTAGGTTGCCTTATCGGGGCGGCGCGCGCCGGAGGGCGGCATCATGCCCGCGCGCATCTTTCGCACGACGCGCTCCCACGCCTCGGCGTGGTCGGCGACGTGGACGATGTCGAGATCGTCGAGCGTGATCTTGCGCGCCGGCTCCTGCCCGGCGGCCTTGCCGCGCTGGTTGTGGCAGCCGACGCAGTAGCGATCGACGAGGGCGCGCTGAGGCGACGCGGGCGCGGCAGACTGGGCGGCAGGGGTGGCCGGCTGTGCGGCGATCTGCGCTGCGGCGCTCGGCGCGGGCGTCCTGAACGCCAGCACGAGCACCGCCACATATCCGAACGCCGCGAGCCTCTTGATCATCGGTTGGCGCTCCCAGCCGCACGAACGGGTGCAATGGAGGACGCCGTACGGCAGTCCAGACTACATGTTAGCCGATGAACTGGCATATCATCTGTCGCGAATTGTAATACCTTCGCGGGTCGGCTGAGCCCACGGCAGAGGCCCGGCCGAAGAGAGGGGGACGCGTGGCGAAGAGCGAATCCGCAGTCGGGCGTCGGCGGTTTCTGAAAGGCGCGGCGGTGAGCGCGGCCGCGCTCGTCGCGCGCAGTGCGCCCGTCGACGCCGCGCCGCAGGGTCAAGCGGCCGCGCGTCCCGCCGGCGCGCCCGCGGCACCCGTCGGCGCGCAGCTGCGCGCCGACACGGAGCCGCCGCCGACCGGCGCGTCGCCGCGGCTCGTCGAGAAGCCGGCGTCGGACTTCATGGTCGACGTGATCAAGACGCTCGGCATCGAGTACGCCGCGGCGAACCCCGGTTCGAGCTTCGAGGGGCTGCACGAATCGATCATCAACTACGGCGGGAACGCGAAGCCGGAGCTGCTGACGTGCTGCCACGAGGAGTCGTCGGTGGCGATGGCGCACGGCTACGCGAAAATCAGCGGCAAGCCGATGCTCGCCGTCGTGCACGGCAACATCGGCCTGCAGCACGCGTCGATGGCGATCTACAACGCGTACGCCGACCGCGTGCCGGTGATGATCATCGCCGGCAACTGGCGCGACGCGGGGACGCGCAACAACGGCGTCAACTCCTACCACAGCGCGCAGGACATGGCGCTCATCGTCCGCGACTACGTGAAGTGGGACGACGAGCCGGCGTCGCTGCCGGCATTTGCGGAGTCGGCGGTGCGCGCGTACAAGATCGCGATGACGCCGCCGATGGAGCCGGTGCTCCTCGTCGTCGATCACGATCTGCAGCTGCGCCCGACGCCCTCGCCGCCGAAGATCCCGCGGCTGGTGATGCCGTCGCCCCCGGCGGGCGAGACGGGCGCGGTGCGCGAGGCGGCGCGGCTGCTCGTCGCGGCGGAGAGTCCGCGCATCAACGCGGGACGCGCGGCGCGCACGCCGAACGGGATCGCGCTCATCGTCGAGCTCGCCGAGCTGCTGCAGGCGCCGGTCAACGGCGGCGGCGATCGCGTGAACTTTCCGTCGCGGCATCCGCTCGCCGGCATCGGCGCCGGCGCCGCCGACGTGATCCTCAACCTCGAGGTGCAGGGCGCCGCCGGGCCCGCGCCGGCGGCGGCGCAGCGCGCGGCGAACGCGAAGACGATCAACATCTCGTCGCTCGGGCTCTTCATCAAGAGCAACCTGCAGGACTTCCAGCACATGGCCGACGCCGACGTCGACATCGCGGCCGACTCCGAGGCGACGCTGCCGATCCTCATCGAGGAGGTGAAGCGGCTCATGACGCCCGATCGCACGCGCGCGGCGCAGGCGCGCGGCGCGAAGTTCGCCGACGCGCACCGCGAGGCGCGGCAGCAGGCGATCGCGACCGCGGCGTTCGGCTGGGACTCGAGCCCGATCAGCGTCGCGCGGCTCTGCGCCGAGCTGTGGGATCAGATCAGGACCGAGGACTGGTCGCTCGTCTCGTGGCAGGGCTTCATCAGCGGTTGGCCGGGACGGCTGTGGAACTTCGACAAGCATTACCGGTACATCGGCGGGCAGGGCGCCGGCGCGATGGGCTACGGCGCGCCGGCCGCCGTCGGCGCGGCGCTCGCCAACCGCGCGCACGGCCGGCTCTCGATCAACATCCAGACCGACGGCGATCTGAACTACGCGCCCGGCGTCCTCTGGACGGCGTGCCACCACAAGATCCCGCTGCTGACGATCATGCACAACAACCGCGCGTACCATCAGGAGGTGATGTTCGTGCAGCAGATGGCGAGCGAGCGCAGCCGCGGCGCCGACCGCGCGCACATCGGCACGACGCTGCGCGAGCCGAACATCGACTACGCGAAGATGGCGCAGGCCTACGGGATGTACGGCGAGGGGCCGATCGAACGCCCGTTGGATCTCGCGCCGGCCCTCAGGCGCGCGCTCGATCGCGTGAAGCGCGGCGAGCCGGCGCTCGTCGACGTGGTGACGCAGCCGCGGTAAGAGAATTCAGAATTTGGAATTTGGAATTTGGAATGCGGGAACAAGCAATGCGTGAACAAGCATTGTCACTGCTCGTTGTCGTCACATCGATTGCGCTTCTCGCGCTGAACGTTCGCGCGCAGGCTCCTGCAGGCGACGTGCAGCACGGGAAGGAGCTGTACCTGAAGTACAGCTGTTATGCGTGCCACGGGTACGACGGGCACGGCGGCGCCGGCGCGCGGCTCGTGCCGCTGGCGCTCACCGCGACGCGCTTCACCTCGTTCATCCGCAGCCCGCGGCGCATGCCGCCCTACACCGAGAAGGTGCTGACCGACGCGCAAGCGGCCGATCTCTTCGCCTACATCAAGTCGCTGCCGGCCTCTCCGCCCGCGGATCAGATCCCGCTACTCATGCGAATCATGGCGGACAGATAGAAACCCGTCGTGCGAGAATCCCGATCAAGAAGAGGAGTACACATGAGGCGAGCGTTGTTCGCGACGATCGGACTGATCCTTCTCGCAGCCAGCGCCTCGGCGCAGACGCCGGCCGCGCCGGCGCAGCAGCCGCCGGCGATGAGCAACCTGCAGGTCTACCCGAAGGACACGCCGCGCGCCGAGCTCGTCGCGACGATGCAGGGGTTCGTGCAGGCGCTGGGCGTGCAGCAGCAGGGCGGCTGCGGCTACTGCCACATGGGCACCGCGCCGCAGTTCGACTTCGCCTCCGACGCGAAGCCGACCAAGAACGTCGCGCGCAAGATGATCCTGATGGCGCGCGAGGTCACGGCGAAGCTGCCCGAGGTGACGGGCAAGCCGGCAAGCGAGGTGACGCGCATGCGCTGCGCGACGTGCCATCGCGGTGTCGCGATCCCCAAGCTGCTGCCCGACGTCCTCACCGACACGGCGTCGAAGAGCGGGATGCCGGCCG
>QHWK01000759.1 GCA_003223775.1 Acidobacteriota bacterium | reverse complement strand
GCCGGCCCGACGACGCCGTCGCCGGCTACGAGCGGCTGCTGCGCGCCGATCCGCGCAACGTGCAGGCGCGCCAGGAGCTGGCGCAGGCGCTCCTCGACGCCGGCCGCGTGCGCGACGCCGAACGCGAGCTCGAGACCCTGCTCGCGCAGGAGCCGACGCTCGCCGCCGCCCACAACACGCTCGGCGCCGTGCGCCTGAAGCAGGGCCGCCTCGACGACGGCGAGCGCGAGATCCGCGCGGCCCTCGCCGAGCGCGCGGACCTGCGGAACGCGCACTTCAACCTCGCACTCGCGGCCGAGCAGCGCCGTGATCTGCGGCGCGCGGCCGCCGAGTACCAGCTGGAGATCGATCGGCATCCGGACAGTTACATCGCGCAGTTCAACCTCGGGAAGGTGTACGAACGGCTCGGCGACGCGGACGGGCAGCGGCGCGCGTACGAAGCGGCGATCGCGAGCAACCCGCAGTTCGCGGAGGGACATTTCTTCCTGGCGAAGCTGTACCTCGATCGCCGCGAGATCGCTTCGGCCGCGGCGCTCGCACGACGCGGCCTCGCGATCGCGCCGGCCTCGGCATGGGCGCCGCTCGGCCACTTCGTGTTGTCCGATGCCCACACGGCGCTCGGCGAGCGCGACGCGGCGGCGCGTGAAGCGGCGGAAGGGCGCCGGCTCGCCGCGCGATCGCACCGGTGACGCGCATGCGAACGAGGTGCTCGATGGTCGTCCTGCTCGCGCTTCTTCTCCTCGTTGCGCCGCCGGCCTCCGCCGACGAGATCAAAGTGATGACGTCGGGCGCGTTCACCGCCGCGTACCTCGAGCTGGCGCCGGTGTTCGAGCGCGCGACGGGGATTCACGCCGTCACGGAGGCGACCTCGATCGGCAGCGGACCGACCGGCATCGCGGCGCGCCTCGATCGCGGCGAAGCCATCGACGTCGTCATCGTGTCGGATCGCGACCTCGAGCAGCTGATGCGCGCCGGCCGCATCCGCGCGGGCACCCGCGTCGATCTTGCGCGGTCGGCCATCGGCATGGCGGTGCGGCGCGGCGCGCCGAAGCCGGACATCGGCTCGGTCGACGCGCTGCGGCGAACGCTCTTGAACGCGGCGTCCATCGCGTACTCCGCCAGCGTCAGCGGCAGGTACCTGTCCACCGAGCTCTTTCAACAGCTGGGCGTGGCCGATCAGGTGCTGCCGAAGAGCCGGAGAATCGAGACCGAGCGCGTCGGCGACGTCGTCGCGCGCGGCGAGGCCGAGATCGGGTTTCAGCAGATCAGCGAACTGGTGCCGGTGGCGGGCATCGACCTGGTCGGTCCTCTGCCGCCGGAGGTGCAACGCGTCACGGTGTTCGCCGCCGGCGTCGGCGCGGCCGCAGCGAACCCCGCGCTTGCGAAGCGCTTCATCGAGTTCCTCGCGTCACCGGCCGCAGCGGACGTCATTCGCAAGACGGCGCTCGAGCCGGTCGCCGCCGCGCCGCCGGTGGGGAATCACGCCGCCCTCCCGCGCCGGAAAGAGGGCCCTAATCGACGTAGGGCGACCCTTTCAGGGTCGCCACAGGCGAGGCTGAAAGCCTCGCCCTACGGATTTCCAACGCAACACGCAAAAGACGTCGGCATCCGCCTGCACCGGCAGACGGCAGCGAAGGTGGACTTCGCCGCCGAGATTCAGCCGCTGCTGAAGGAGAAATGCGTCGGCTGCCACGGGCCGACGCAGCAGATGAGCGGCTATCGACTCGACCGCCGCAGCACGGCATTTCGCGGACTCCTGCGGCCGAACATCATTCCGGGCAGCAGCGCGTCGAGCCGTTTGTATCACCGCATCTCCGGCGTGCAGTTCGGTCCGCAGATGCCGCCGGCCGGCGCGCTGGCCGCCGACGAGATCGAGCGAATCAAGCACTGGATCGACGCCGGGGCCCTGTGGCCCGACGCGCTGGCGAACGAGACGGAGCGGCCCGGCCCGGATCCATCGGCCCTTCGACTCGTGGACGCGATTCGCCGCGGCGGATCGACGCCGATGGCACACCCGATCGAGGCGAGCGTACTCAACGCGCGTGCGGAGGGCGGCACGACGCCGGTCATGGCCGCGTCGCTGTACGGCAGCGCCGCGCTCCTCGAGCGAATGCTCGACGCCGGCGGTGATCCCGACGCGCGCAACGACCTCGGCGCGACGCCGCTGCTATGGGCGCTCGACGATCTTGCGAAAGTGCGTCTGCTCCTCGAGCGCGGCGCCGACGTCGATGCCTCGTCCGATTTCGGCACGACGCCGCTCGCGCTCGCCGCGTCGCAACTCGGCAGCCTGCCGGCCGTCAGGCTGCTGCTCGAGTACGGCGCGACGCCGTCGGCCGCCGCGCTCGCGTCGGCGGCGTTTCGCGGCGACGTCGACGCGGTCCGCCTGCTGTGTGCGAATTCGGAACGCGCTCGCGACGCTTCTCCCGCCGATCACGTTCGGCCGCATCGAGTCGATTCGCACGGCAGTGGATGTCGGCGCCGACGTGCGCGCGCTCGATCAGAAGGGACGCAGCGTCCTGATGACGGCCGCCACCTCCGACATGCTGCCGGCCGAGTCGCTTCAACTCCTGATCGATCGCGGCGCCGACGTGAACGCCACGAACCCTGACGGGGAAACGGCACTCGATTTCGCGCGCCGGCGCGGCCAGACGCCGGCCGTCGACGTGCTGCTTCACGCCGGCGCGGTCGCCAGACCGGAGCCGGCCGTCGATCGTCCGCGTGTCCGCGCGAACACGATCCGGGCGGCGGTCGAGCGCAGCGTGCCGCTCCTGCAGGCCGTCGCGCCGCAGTTCTACGAGCGCAGCGGCTGCGTTTCGTGCCACAACAACACGCTCACGGCGATGACCGTCGGCGCGGCGCGCGCGCACGGCTTTCCCGTCGACGAGGCGCTTGCCGCGAAGGAATCGGCGACGCTGGCGAAGGACGTCGAGGAGACGCGCGACCACGCGCTGCAGCAGATCGTCACGCCGGGCGGCGGCGCGACGACGACCGGCTACATCCTGATGGCGCTGCACGCGCAGGGCTACGCGCGCACCGCCGGCACCGACGCGCTCGTGCGCCTCCTCGCGCTGGCGCAGCGATCGGACGGCCACTGGCCGAGCGCGTACCGGCCGCCGTCGGAGGCGAGCGAGTTCACGGCGTCCGCGGTGAGCATTCGCGGGATCGTGCTCTACGCGCCTCCCGATCGTCGCGCGCAGTACGCGCCCACGATCGATCGCGCGGTGGCGTGGCTGACGACGTCCGATGCCGTGACGACCGAAGATCGCGTGTTCCGGCTGTTCGGTCTCGTGTGGGGCAGCGCGCGGCGCGGCGTCGTGCAGGCCGCGCGCGCCGATCTCGTGAAGATGCAGCGCGCCGACGGCGGCTGGGGGCAGTTGACATCGCTGCCGAGCGACGCCTATGCCACCGGCGAGGCGCTCGTCGCGCTGCGCGAGGCGGGACTGGACACCTCCGATCCCGTCTACCACCGAGGCGTGCGCTACCTGCTCTCGACGCAGCTCGAAGACGGGTCGTGGTACGTCAGAAAGCGCACGCACGCGACGCAGGCGTTCTTCGACAGCGGGTTCCCGCACGGAACCGATCAGTACATTTCCGCTGCCGCGACCAACTGGGCCGCGATGGCGCTGGCGTTCGCCGCGCGCTAGTCGCCGATCGGCCGTCCCTGGATCACGTG
Organism: Acidobacteriota bacterium; assembly: GCA_003223775.1. GTDB lineage: Bacteria > Acidobacteriota > Vicinamibacteria > Vicinamibacterales > CAVVIG01 > QHWK01. Next base: position 1,305 of record QHWK01000759.1, on the reverse strand, counting down.
GACCAGGAACAGGATGATCGCGACCACCAACAGGATGTTCAAGAGCCCGCCGAGGGTGTAGCTGGTCATGAACCCGAGCAGCCACAACGCGATCAGCAGGAAAACCAGGAATAGCATCTCCGTCCCTCCATCTCGGCCGCAGTGCGGGATGCAATTGCTGCGCCGGGGACGCCCGCGTCAGGGCCGCGAGTACAGGTGGACGGTGGTTTCTCCGTTGCCGAATGTGAGAGCGCCGATGACCGCGTCGGTGACGGTGAGGGCGCGCACCTGCCGGCTCGCCGCGTCCGCGATCTCGAAGGCTTCGCGCGTGGACAGGCGCAGCAGGACGGCGCCCCGCTTCCACCACGCGGTCGCCCAGTCGGGCGCGCTCGACGCGTCATAGAGATAGACGCGGCCCGCCAGCTGGCCAAGCGGCATCACGTGCTCGTCCCCCTCGAGCCGCGACAGCCGCGTGTGCACGCCGTCGAACGCCGCGCACAGCGACGTCGTGCCGCTCGCGCCGGCCGACACGCAGCGAAGATCGAGCCGCGCGTGCGCGCGCTCGGTCGCGCCGCGCGCGCCGACGCTCCACACCACTGATTCGGTGGGCGGCATGCCGACGAGCGGCGTCATCTGCCACATCATCATGGACGGCAGCAGATTGCCGCCGTAGCGCGTGTCCATGACGAGCGCGGCGCGCTCCGACGAGGAGATCGTCGAGGTGCGCGGCGCGAGATCGCGCGGCACCGTCCAGCGCTGCTCCTCCACAGCGTCGTCGACGCCGCGGCCGGCGACGCGGACGATGTGGCGTTCGCGTGTGTGGCCGAGCAGCGTCCACGTCTTCGACGCCGCGTCGAACGAGAGCCTCGCGTCGATCACGTCGTCGATCCGGCGCTCTGCGACCACGGCGCTCGCGTCGGAAATCGCGACTTCTCTGACGATCGCGCCGTTCGATTGGCCGAGCTCGACGAGCAACGCGCGGTCGTCGTCGAGGAACACGACATCGTCGGCGTCGAACGGCGTGAGCCGTGCGCCGGCGCGCCCGAGATGATAGGTCGTTTCCTCGTCCTCGTTCTCCGAGACGACGGCGATCGAACGGCCGCGCGGCGACAGATGGATGCTGGTGGCGCGATACGGCACCGAAAATCCCGTGAGCCGGCGCAGCGACAGCGTGCGGATGCTGAACGGGCCGGCGGCCGAGACGAACGGGTCGCTGCTGAACGCTTCGAGGAAGGCTTCCGATCCGGCCGCCGCCAGCAGCAGCGCGGCGAGCACGGCGCCGAGCGCGCCGGCGCGTGCACGGCGGCGCCGATCGAAGGCGAGGAA
>QHWK01000758.1 GCA_003223775.1 Acidobacteriota bacterium | reverse complement strand
TCGTCGAAGGAGACGTAGATTCCGTGCTCGGTGCCGAGATACAGGAGCTTCTCCCGCTTCCTGTCCTCGCGGATCGCGCGCGCGAAATCGTCGGGCGCCACGCCGCTCGTGATCGCGGTCCACGTCTCGCCGAAATCGTCGGTGCGGAAGACATACGGCTTGAAGTCGTCCTGCTGGTAGCGGTTCGCCGCGACGTAGGCCGTGCCGGCGCGGAACGGCGACGCCTCGATCAGGCTGATGCGCGCGAAGTCGCCGACGCCTTTTGGCGTCACGTTCTTCCAGCTCGTGCCGCCGTTGCGCGTCACCTGCACGTAGCCGTCGTCGGAGCCCGCCCAGACGACGCTGCCGTCTCTCGGCGAAGGCGCGATCGTGAAGACCGTCGCGTAGGTCTCGACGCCGGTGTTGTCCTTCGTGATGGGCCCGCCGGACGCCCCCATCGTCTTCGGATCGTGGCGCGTGAGATCGGGGCTGATCTTCGTCCAGCTCTGGCCCTCGTTGGTCGACTTCCAGACGTGCTGCGAACCGACGTAGATCACGTTCGGATCGGTCGGCGCGATCACGATCGGGAACGTCCACTGGAAGCGCTCGGCGATGTCGGCCGAGGCGTAGCCCATCGGATTGTCGGGATGCGGGTTGACCTCCCGCTCCTGGCCGGTGCGGCGATCCAGCCGCGTGATCAGCCCGCCGTAGCTGCCCGCGTAGAAGATGTCCGGGTTGCGCGGATCGCTCGCGATGTAGCCGCTCTCGCCGCCGCCCACCGAATAGAACACCTGATCGGCGCCGCCGCCGGATCCGCCCGGCCCGCCTTGCGGCGCCCGGCTCGACACGCACGCCGTGCTGTTGTCCTGCTGCGCGCCGCACACGTGATACGGCACGTGTGTCGTCGTGATCACGTGATAGAACTGCGCCGTCGCCATCGTCTCGGCGGTCCACGTTTCGCCGCTGGTCACCGAGACGTTCGCGCCGCCGTCGTTCGCCTCGATCATCCGCTTCGGATCGTCGGCGGCGATCCACATGTCGTGGTTGTCGCCGTGCGGCGGACGGATGAGCGTCCACGTCTTGCCGGCGTCGGTCGACTTGTGGAAGTTGACGTTCAGCTCGTAGACGGTGTCCTTCGCTGTCGGATCGGCATAGACGCGCGTGTAGTAGAACGCGCGCTGGCGAAGATCGCGCCGCTCGTTCACCTTCTTCCACGTCGCGCCGGCGTCGTCGCTGAGGAAGAAGCCGCCGTCTTCGGCTTCGATCTGCGCGTAGAGGCGGCTCGAGTCGGCGCCCGAGACGGAGAGGCCGATCTTGCCGAGAATCCCTTTCGGCAGCCCGGCGTTGCGCGAGATCTCGGCCCAGTGGTCGCCGCCGTCGCTCGACTTGAAGATGCCGCTGCCGGGGCCGCCGCTCGACATCTCCCACGCGTTGCGGTACGCCTCCCACAGCGCCGCGTAGATCACCTGCGGATTGTTCGGATCGATCACGAGATCGATCACGCCGGTCTTCGCATCGCGGTACAGCACCTTCTCCCACGTCTTGCCGCCGTCTTTCGATCGGAAGACGCCGCGCTCGGGGTTCGGCGCCGCATGGTGGCCGAACGCGGCGACGAAGACGACGTCGGGGTTGGTCGGATGAACGCGGATGCGCGAGATGTTCTGCGTCTCGGCGAGGCCGACGTGCGTCCACGTCTTGCCGCCGTCGCTCGTCTTGTAGACGCCGTCGCCCTGGATGATGTTGCCGCGGATGTCGGCTTCGCCGGTGCCTGCGTACACGACGTCGGGACTGGACGGCGCGACGCCGACGGCACCGACCGAGGAG
>QHWK01000757.1 GCA_003223775.1 Acidobacteriota bacterium | reverse complement strand
CTCGGGGACTGGCGCGGAAAAACCCTCGGCAGAATGCGCACGCTCATCAAGCAGGCGGACCCGGACGTCGTCGAGGAGTGGAAGTGGGTCAAACCAACCAAACCCGGCACCCCGGTCTGGTCGCACGACGGCATCATCTGCACCGGCGAATCGTATAAGAGCCTCGTGAAGCTTACCTTCGCCAAGGGCGCGTCTCTGAAGGATCCGGCGCGTCTCTTCAACTCGAGCCTCGACGGAAACGTACGTCGCGCGATCGACATCCACGAAGGCGAAGACGTTGACGAGGCCGCGTTCAAGGCGCTCGTTCGCCAGGCGGCCGCCCTCAACAGGTCTGGCAAGTCGAAGCCTTCGAAGTAAGGAAGAAGGGGTTGCCCGTTGTCGTGCTCGTGAGATCGCCCGCGAGCGTGCCGTCGGCTTGAAGACTACTCGATCCGCGTGTCCAGTGCGCCTGACGCTGGACGCGGCGCCCGGCTGCGATCGTCGTCCGACACGTGACGAGAACGTCGAACCGTCACTGTCATCGCGCTGGCGCTCTTGGCTCAAGCCACAGGATTCGGCCGCGACGCGCTTATGTTCGCCGTAGTGTTGCTTGCCGTTTCTCTGTTCGTCGGGGTCGCGACCTTTGTTCGATGCGTGGCGATCAACTTCGAGGACGCGCGTTGGGTCGTGGGAATGTCGCTGCTGCGCCGCGCGTACCTGCGGATCGTTCCGGCGCTTGAACCGTTCCTGGTAAGGAGCCATGAGGAGGCCGTCGACCCCCGAACGCTCGGCTACGGCTTGCCGCAGCGCCTCAGCACGCTCGCCCGCAGCCTGACAACGACTTCATCCGTCGTGGCGGCGCTCACCTCAGTGCTTGCCGGTTCGCTCGCGAGTGCCTTCAGCGCGCTCGCCGGTCTTGCGCTCCCGCCAACCGTTGCCCTCGGCGCTGGCGTCTCATTACTGTCGGCGGCACTTCATGTCCAGTACGCAGCTCGCTTTCGGCGGCGGCACGTGCCAGCCACCAAATCGCCGACGTGAGGCGGAGTCGCAAGTCGATATTTCCTCCCTTCGCAGGGCGAGCATAGAGCAGCAAGAATGACCCACGATTGAGGTTGATCAATGCCGTGCGGGACGCGTCACCTGAAGGTCGGCAATCGACGGCGACACTTACTCAGCGCCGCCTAGGGATCGAAAAAGTGGTCGGGGCGACTGGATTCGAACCAGCGACCCCTGCGCCCAAGGCACTCCATTGAGCGAGCGAGAAGCGCTGAAATGCCAACAAATGCAGCGATTGTTATTTCGCTGCGGCCCGAATTGCGGCCGCACATGCTTGGACACACGGTCGCGCGCGGTGATCCGCGGCGACGGCGCGGTGCATTTAGGGATGGAACAAATCACGCAGAATTGCACGATCGACGTGCTGCGCGAGTGGCGTGTTGCGGCGACGGTGGGCGATGTGATCGAGCGTCCCGTTGCAAGGGCCGAACGCGGTTCGACTGGATTCGGTGTTGTACACGGCCGCCGCGTTGCACGCCGCGGATCGTTCAGTCGGTCATCGGACCTGTAACGATCGGAAGCGCACGCACCCGCACACGTGTCGGTTCGAAGGTCCGAACACGCAGCGCATCGTCGCCGGCGTGTGTCAAAACGCTTGCGAGAACAGGCGAGAGGGCGTTGTCGACGACGAACGTCACTCGCCAGCGGCGAGAGGCAGAGCACGTTCCCGAACAGCTTCAGCGGCATAGAGCAGCGCTTCGCGAACGTCCTCCGCCTCGAGATCGGGGTAGAGCGCGAGAACGTCCTGTGTCGTCTGGCCTTCGGCGATCAGGGCAACAATAGTCGC
>QHWK01000756.1 GCA_003223775.1 Acidobacteriota bacterium | reverse complement strand
CGCGTCGAGCGCGAGGTCGCGCACGGGCTGCGGTTCGGCGGCGGCGGCGGCTGGCAGCGCGCGTCGTTCGAAGGCACCGCCGATGACTTCGGCGAGGTCGGCGGCGACGTGATCCTCGACACGCGCGTCGATCCGATTCTCGCCCGCAACGCTGTCTTTCTTCGCGGCAGTGTGAATCACATGGCCTTCGCGGACCGCGCGAGCGGGCAGCCGGCGATCGACGGACGATACAGCGGCTACGACGGATCGGTGACGCGCACGAGCCTCGACGGCCGCGGCTACCTCGGGCTGCCGTGGCAGATGGTGCTCGCCGGCCGCGTGCAGCGGCAGGATTCGGATCGGCCGCTGCCGCCGTATCTGCGGCCCCAGCTCGGCGGCCTCAGCACGCTCAGAGGATTTCCCGCGGGCTACGCGACGGGCGATACGCTCGTCGCCCTGTCGACGGAGCTCGTCGTGCCGCTGACCTCCCCGCTGAAGTTCGCGCGCTTCGGCGTCACCGCGTTCATCGACCGCGGTACTGTCTACGCGAAAGGGGAACGGCTGGCCGATCAGACGCTGCTCGAGGGATACGGCGGAGGCGTGTGGATCGCGGCGGCGCTCTTCCGGGTGAACGTCGCCGTCGCGCATGGACGCGGGGCGACGACCCGCGTCCATGTCGGCGGCAACATCACGTTCTGATCGCTACGGCTTCTTCGGGCCGATCGTCATCCGGTCGATCACCTGGTGTACCCCCTCGACCTTCTTGGCTTCCTCGATCGCGCGCGCGCGGCCCGCGGCGGTCGGCACCGTGCCCGTCAGCGTGACGACGTGTTCGTTCACGTCGACGGTGATGTCGCTTCCCTTGAGGAGATCCTCGTCGAGGAACTTCGAATGCACGCGCGTCTTGATGTAGGTATCGGTGATCGCCTCGCCCGCCTTCGAGACGCCCTGCGCCGACTTGTCGGCCGCCTTCGAGGCGCCCTCCTTCGACTTGTCCCACGCCGTGCCGGCGCCTTCCTTCGTCTTGTCGATCGCCTTGTCGACGCCCTTCTTCGTCTTCTCGGCGCCCTTGTCGATATTGCTCTCCGCCTTGCCGGTCGTCCCCTTCGCTGCGGTGCCGGCGTTCAGATCGACAATGATCTGATTGTCGACGCGCGAGACGCCGTCGACCGTCGCGAGCTGCGCCGCGCGGCGGCGGTCCGCTTCGGTCCCGACGGTGCCGGTGAGCGTGGCGACGCCGTCGTTCACCATCACCTTGATGTCGAACTTCTTGAGCGACGAGTCGTGAATCCGCTTGTCGATCTTCGCGCCCAGGGTCGCGTCGGGCGCCTTCGAGGTGGTGGTGCTCGGCGCCTGCGGCGCGGCCGCCTGCGTCGGCACGGGCGCCGCGACGAGCACGGCGGCGACAACGACGCTTCCAAACACTGCTTTCATATTCGTCTCCTTCAACTGTCGAGCTCCGTGTGCACGCACTTCTAGTTGAACGAGAGCAAACGTTGTTCCCTCGGAAACGGCTGAGACCTGGTCGCGTCGCCCGCGGCGTTCACGCGAGCTGAGCGGGAACGGCGACGCCGCGCTTCAACTCGGCCTTTGCGATCGACTCACGGTGCACTTCGTCCGGGCCGTCGGCGAGCCGCAGCGTCCTCGTGTGCGCCCACATCGCGGCGAGCGGAAAATCGTCGCACACGCCGGCGGCGCCGTGTGCCTGGATCGCGCGGTCGAGCACGCGCAGCGTCATGCGCGGGACGACGACCTTCACCATCGCGAGCTCGTTGCGCGCCGCCTTGTTGCCGACGGTATCCATCATGGAGGCCGCCTTCATCGTCAGCAGCCGCGCCTGCTCGATCTCCATGCGCGATTCGGCGATGTCGGCGCGGATCGTTCCCTGATCCGCGAGCGGTTTGCCGAACGCGACGCGCGACTGGACGCGCCGGCACATCAGCTCGACGGCGCGCTCGGCGACGCCGATCGAGCTCATGCAGTGGTGGCTGCGGCCGGGCCCGAGGCGCCCCTGCGCGATCTCGAAGCCGCGCCCGTCGCCGAGCAGCATGTTCGACGCCGCCACGCGCACGTTGTCGAACATCACCTCGGCGTGGCCGTGCGGCGCGTCGTCGTAGCCGTAGACGTTGAGCATGCGCCGGATCGTCACGCCGGGCGCGTCCATCGGGACGAGGATCATCGACTGCTGCT
>QHWK01000755.1 GCA_003223775.1 Acidobacteriota bacterium | reverse complement strand
CGACATAGGTAATGTCCGCCGGCCTGTAACCGATCTGCGCCAGTTGGCTCTCGAGCGTTCGCGTCACGACGGCGGCCGCCGTCGGGTTGATGTTGGATCGCGCGCCGCGTTGCGCCTGCGCTTCGACGAGGCGGTCGGGAATGACGCCGACGTCCCACATCAGCGTCCCCTTCGGGTGCGCGATGAGAAAGCACGGCACCGGCATACGAGTCTCACCCACTTCGGCCGTCGCCACGTGATAGCGCTCGACGCCTTCCTTCGAAATGTTGAGGACGCCGCAATCGAAGACATACAGGCGGAGCGATTTGGGAGGAGGCGCCGCGGGAGCGGCAACGGTCGGCGCGCGACCGACGCCGCCCCAGAGTCCGATGAGCAGCGGGAGAAGCGGCGCCGTTCGCCGTCGCAGCGAGCTCGATCGAGGCGGCATGGCTCGACCTCCGGCGAGATTCTATCGCGCGGCGCTCACTTTTGCTCTCGAGCAAGGGACGGTACGGGTATCATGCCGATTCCGATGCATGCGCCTGCATCCGTTCCTGCGCGCACGCTCATCGTCCTGATGGCGTGCGCTGTCTCGGCTCTCGCTCAAGAGCCGGTGTTGCTCGACGGCAAACCGGTGCGGATGATCGCGAACGACAAGGTGACGCTCGCCGTGCGGTCCGAGGGTGGCGCCATGGTTCGGCTGGTCTTGAACGACGACCCCGCCGCCGTCAACCCCTTGCATGCCGAGTTGGGACACTTCGTGTGCGTCGATGGCTTCGGGCCTGTCTCGCCTGAGGAGCGGATCGCCGGCTTGCCCGGCCACGGCGAAGCGCACCGCGTGCAGTGGGAGATCCTCGCGTCCGGCCGAACGAGCGCCGCCGGCGGATTCGGCACCATCACGATGTCGTTCTCCGCGACGCTGCCGCTGGTCCAGGAAGTGTTCCGGCGGACGATCCGCATCGTCGATGGTGAGAACGTCGTGTACGTCGAGAGCGAGCTGGAGAATCTGCTGTCGTTCGACCGCCCGATCAACTGGGGAGAACACGCCACGATCGGCGCGCCGTTCCTCGAGCTGGGGAAGACGGTCGTGGAGATGTCCGCAATGCGAGCGATGACGCGCTCGCACGAATCCCAGTCCGAGACGCTGCCACACCGGCTCGCCTCGTTCAGGCCGTTCACCTGGCCCATGGCGCCAGGGCTGAACGGCGAATCGATCGACGTTCGCTCGACGCCTGCGCGAGTGCCGATCGTCGATCACACCACGTCCCTGATGGACCCGGCACGGCGCCTGGTGTTCGTCACGGCCTTCAACGCGAGCAGGCACCTGCTGCTCGGGTACATCTTTCGGAGGGAGGAGTACCCGTGGACGCAGTCGTGGGAATCGTATCCGGGCGATAACCGCATCGCTCGCGGCCTGGAATTCGCCACGCAGCCGTTCGACCTGCCCCGGCGCGAAGTGATTCAGACCAATTCACTGCTCGGCGCGCCGACGTACCGCTGGCTTCCCGCCAAATCGAAAATCGGATCAGCGTTCCTGATGTTCTACACGCGAACGCCCGACGGATTCCAGAAGGTCGACGATGTCGTCCTCGCGAACGGAAAGGTGACGGCGACGGATGCAACGTCGGGCGTCACCGTCGTTCTCGCGGCCTCCCGCCCGCTGTAACGCAGTCGAACGCGCGTACGCGTCGTTGTCGTTTATCGGCCACACCACCGACAGCCTCTGTAGCGTGGACCTCCTCCGGTGCGAGTCGATCGCGCTTCGGAGCTACTGGGTGCTCGTTGTTTGAGGCGTACCGCTGGGCGGCGAATCTTCGGATTTTACAGATCGAGGAAATCAAGACGGTGCCGCGTGAGTTCCAGGTTTACTACAACGAGATTTCGAGTTCCTGAAACTCCTGCGACCGAGCGCGCCACGCCACGAATTCGAGCAGCCAGCGAAGCGACACATAGCACAACGACACGAGCACGAAGCCTCCTCTGTAGCCAGGCTACGGCCCAATTATACGCACCCACCCTATCCGATTCGCGTTTGCCGCTCGGGCATCGAGACCGGATCCGAATTTGTGCACCCTTCACGGTTCGCGTGTGGGCGTTCAGAACCGGGTCTTCGGGTACACATTCGTGCTCTTCTTCGGTGCGCCTGGCCTCGTCATCAGCCATTTGTGACTGGACAGAATGAGCTGATCGATCCCGAGTCCAAGTTCGCGCGCTTGGATGCGTAGTGTGTGCATCCCGCTCGTCGCGAATCGCACCGTCGGTCCGCGGACGCCGATGCCGTTCCCGTCATCGTGCCACCCCCAGCCGCTGACGCCGCAGCCGTCGCATTCCTCGAGCGCCAGCGGCATGGCGGACGTGCTGGCGATCCGCCAGGCTGGCTGCCCTGTCGCATCCACGCTGTCCGAGAACTGGGCCCAGACCGAATCGTACGACGCCGATTCGAGCGCCGTGTTGCCACGCATCCACAGCCTGAACTCCAAACCGGCCGGAGCCAGAAATGTCAGCTCGAAGTAGTCGACAGGCGCGTCGCTCGGCATGTCAGGGTTCCCCACGCCGTTGATGGGTTCCCAGACGCGCCGCGCAGCAGCCGCCGTCGGATCGTCACTGCGCACGTAGTTGCCGTGGAGCACAGCGTCGGCCGCGTAGAGCACGATATCGCGTGCATCGGCGCTCATGAACGCAGCCGTCGGAACGATGTGTGTGATGAAGCCTTCGCCGCCGCCGGATCCCCGCCAGTGCGCGTTGACGAGCGGCATGTCGTGCGTTTGCGAATCACCGAAGAGATACACGCCTCCGCTCGTCCGATCGGCGACGACGCCCGCGGCACCGTCGGCCTTGGCGCCTCCGAAAAACGTGGCGAAATTCGGCGTGGACAAGATGCCGGTTGGCGAGAGCGGGACCGTCGCGTAGAAGGAATGACTTGGGGTGAAGTCGAGCGTACCCCTCACGCTCCCCTGCCACGCGTCGGCGGTCAGCGGAAACGCAGTCGAATACGTGATGCCGCCCACGTGCACGAGTCCGCCGCTCAGCGCGACGCCGGTGGCCGCGTCGCTGCCGGTGCCGTCGAGGTATCGCGTCGCAATCGTGGTGCGCGTCGGTGCGATGACGAGCTGCGTCACGAACGCGGCGCTCGACACCGTGCTCGGACGCAGTGCGCCGCCAGGCAGATATGGCGATGAGGTCCGGCCGGCGAAGAACACGCCTTCGACGCCGACGGCAAGCCCGTAGATGCATCGTTGGAAGCCGGCAAGGGTTGGCAGGTCCGCGGACGTCGTGCCGCCCCCGATCCATGCGGCGCCAGACGCATCAATCGCCACCGCCGACGCGGAGTCGTCGCCGCTCCCGCCGAAGTACGTCGAGAACACCAGGCGCGAGCCGTCGCTCGAGAGTTTCGTCACGAACGTATCCGACGTGCTGCCGTTGTTGCGCAGATGCTGACTGTACGCGCCGGGCGTGATGGGGAAGTCGTCACTGAACGTGTCGCCGACGACCGTTGCCTCGCCCGCAGCATTCACCGCGACGCCGCGCACGTCTTCCTGCGATCGTCCGCCGACGAACGTGCTGTAGACAAGCGCGCTGCCGGTCGTCGCCATCTTCAACACAAAGCCTTCGAAGTAGCCGCAGCCGACGTTGAACGCGAGAGAACCGAACGCGCACGTCGGCTTGAAGGCGCCAGCCGTCGTCGGAAAATCGCCAGAAATCGCGACGCCGGCGACGTACGCGGCGCCGGCCGCATCGACGGCAATGGCGTCGACACCGCCGCCGCCGACAATCGCGGCATACTTCAGCTTCTGGCCGTCAGGCGTCAGCTTGGCGATGAAGCTGGTGATCAATCCGCCAGGGTGATGATACGACGTCGACGTCGACGGAAAGTTTGTCGAGCGGGTGTCGCCCGTGACGTACAGGTAGCCCGCGGCGTCGACGGCGGCGGCGCGAATGTGATCGTCGCTCGATCCGCCAAATTGTGTCGAGTATGCAATGACCGGATCGATGACGAGCGGCGCGCGCGGATCGTACTCGCCAACGTCAAACCGGACCGCGTCGTCGTCGACGCGGTAGCGTACGTCGACCGGTCGCCGGACGCCATCGAGCGACTGGTACGCGGCGGGTTGTCGTTCGAGCACCGCATGCACCTCGGCATGCACCGTCAGCATGCCCGACGCGTCCAGCACGGGGCGCGCGCCGCCGAAGTCCAGCGCGATGTCGCGAGGGTTCGCGTACGGCGCGACGATGAGGTCGTATTCGATGTCGTGATCGCTCGGATAGAAAATGGCGTCAATGCCCGGATATAAGCCGGTATATCGAAGCGACTCGTAGGTCGGAATGTCAGTGTGCCAGCGGTCCTTATCGTGTCCGATGAAATAGCTGACTCGGCCGTCCGCAGGAGTGCCCCCTTCGGGTCTGACAGACCGCGCGCCGCGAAACTGTAACGTCAGGTGCGTCTCGTCGGCAAAGGCCAGCGTGGCCGCGCTTGACCCGAATCCGACGGTCACGTCACCGCGGCGCACAATGAATCGCTGATCGAAGGGCGCTTGACCATCGTTGCGCTCGAATACGAGCGGGAGTCGCGGTTCTGCCGGCCGCGCCGCCACCATCGTCGCCGGCGCGGTGCGCCCAGCGCAGGCGGGACACGCGATTGCCGCAATCAGGAAACCGAGTCGCGCTTTCATGCTGTTCACTCCTTCGGATCATGCGGCTGAGCGCATTGCGGAAGGCAGCCGAGCAAGGCATACGCCGACCTTCTTGCGCAGGACTGTCGGCTCGCTGTCGACGTGGCGCGCAGCCGAAGTGCGGCCCCGGCCGGCCTGACGGATACGCGCTTGGCGCCGGTCAGAGCGTCGCGGAGCTCGGCGAGCACGTCGTCGAGCTGGAGCTCCGACGCGTCGCCGAGGAGTACCGCAAGAACAGCGACGACTTCGAGAGTCTGTGGCGCGATGAGGTCGTATTCGACGTCGTGATCGCTCGGACAGCAAATGGCGTCAATGCCCGGATACAAGCCGGGACTTCGAAGCGACTCGTAGGTCGGAATGTCAGTGTGCCGACGGCACGCTTGATTCAGTTGCGAACGATCAGACGGGTGCTGAAGTGTTTAAACGTGACCGTTTCCGCGGCCGTGGCGAGATCGAGCGGCTGCAGCGCGAACCTGAGCGGGTCGGCGTGTCGGTTTGTAGAACGCTCCGATCGGCCTTCCGCTCTTTCCTCGGCCAGGCGATCGCGAGTTCGTGCGGCGTCCGCGTCAGGCGGAGATTTTCGCGTGACACGTTCCATGTCAACGATTTCCATCAACTCCTTCGCCTGTGCCTCCTGAAAACCTCGTAGTGTTGGTGCCGTTGAATTTGAATTTGCCGAGCGAGCCGATAGGCTCTGGTCGCCATGACGTCCGTCGGTTGAACGGCAGAACACCTTCATCGCGACGGTGCGCGGCACCGAGCCGATCAAGTCACGGCTGCGGGCTCGTCGGCCAGGTCGCGATCGTGATACTGCTGCTGCTCGCGATCTGCCCCTGACGCTCGCGCGTCACTTCGCTTTGACCAGCTTTCTCACATTGGCGCCGTTGACCTCGGCGATGTAGATCGCGCCCTTCTCGTCGACGGTGACCGCGGTCGGATTCTTGAGCCCGTCGATGCGCTCGATTACAGCGCCGTCCTTGATGCTGGCGATGTACAGACAGCTGTTCTCGGTGCCGTCGACGACATACAGGCGATCGCCCTTGGCGAAGACGCCCCACGGCGTGCCGAGATTCGTCCACTGGGTGATGAACTGGCCGCGCTGATCGAACACCTGGACGCGCTTGTTGCGGCGATCGCCGACATAGAGCCGTCCCTGCGCATCGATGGCGATGCTGTGCGGCTCGTCGAACTTTCCCGGCTCGGTTCCCTTGCCGCCCCACCAGGTGA
>QHWK01000754.1 GCA_003223775.1 Acidobacteriota bacterium | reverse complement strand
CAGGCGATCACTTCGATCAACGCCGTTCGCAGCGAGTACAAGGTGAAGTCGCGCGTCCAGCGGTTCGCCTCCGAGATGCGGTTGAGCTGCCGCGCGAGGAGGTTCATCTCGGCGGCCATCGCGGTGTAGAGCACCAGCTTCTTCTTCTGGTAGACGAGCTCCTCGAAATCGATCGCGCCACCGATGTAGCGAGCGTAGATCCGATTCATCATCTCGCGCGCGGCCGGGTCGACGAAGAGGCCATTCACCTGGTTGAGGAAGTCGTAGCCAGTGGTCCCGCGCACGGCCCAGGTGTCGGGGAGCCGCTCGTTCCCGCCGAGGATCTTCTCGGCGACGACGTACACGGGTTTGAAGAGCGGTGACGCCCCGCCGCGCTCGCGCGCCTGGCGCGAAAGCTCCGCGCGGACCGCGGGCTCGAGCTCGTCCCAGCGCTCGCCGCGCCGCTCCGCCGCTGCTTGCGCGCGTTGCAGGATGTGCGCGTCCTGCAGCAGGCGGAAATAGCGCGAGGGATAAGCGAGGCCGTCGGGGTGATCGACGCGAAACCCCGTGATCTTTCCCTCCGCCAGGAGGCGCAGGGGGAGACGGTGCGCTTCCTCGAAGACGACCGGATCCTCCACCCGGATGGCCGCGAGCGAGTTGATGTCGAAAAACCTCCGGTAGTTGATCTCCTCCGACGAGACGCGCCAGTGCGCCAGCCGGTACACCTGCGCGGAGAGCAGCCGATCGAGCAGATCGAAGCTGCGCGGGTCGCCTGGCTTGCCGTTGAAGATCGCGACGTTCTCTTCGAGGTGCTCGCGAATGCGCGGATCGGTCGCGCACAGCGCCGCGACGCGCCGCTTGACGACCTCCTTTTCGCGCCGTCGCTCCTCGCGCTTCTCCGGATCCTGCTCGTGGCGCGAGGGCAGATTCGAGACGGCGGTGACGATGCTTTTCAGCTCGTCGAGCGACGGATCGCCGCCGGGCAGCTTCTTCTCCAGCTCGTCGAGCCGATGCGAAAGCACCTGGCCATACGAGCGAGGCGAGACCGGGAAGACGTGGTCGTAGTAGTGCACCTGCAGCGCGCCGTTCACGAGCTTGACCTGCAGCTCGCCGCGTTCCAGCACGGCGCCGTAGCGGTCGCCGAGCACCGGAATGAGGATCTTGTCGGCCAGCTCCTCCTTCACCGGATGCCATTCGACGTCGAAGAAGCGCGCCGCACGCGCCGACGGACCGTTCTCCAGCAGGTCGAGCCACAGGGAGTTCCCGCTGCCGACTCCCATGTGGTTCGGAACGATGTCGAGCACGTACCCCAACCCGTGCTCGCGCGCCGCGGACGAGAGCGCATCGAGCTCCGGCGCGCTGCCGATCTCCGGATTGAGCTGCTGGTGGTCCTGGACGTCGTACCCGTGCACCGAACCAGGCGCAGCCTTCATGACGGGCGACGTGTAAAGGTCCGTGATTCCGAGCTCGGCGAGGTACGGGACCACATCGGTCGCGTCGCGAAAACCAAAACCCTTGTGCAGCTGCAGCCGATACGTCGCGACCGGCTGTGGAATGGCTGCCAGCTCGGCCGCTACCTCATCGAGCAGGCGGTGGGCCCGCGCCTCGATCGGCGGCGCACCGACCTCCCGTTCCTGGCGCACCCAAGCCTCCTCGGGAGGCGCTGTGATCTAGCGCACTCTCCCGTACCGCTCGGCAAGATGCGTCAGGAGGCGCGCCGCGGCTACCGCCTCGGGAGCGGTATCCACCTCGCCAACCCGCCAAGGGAGCCTCCAGGTCCAGTTGTGGCGGCCGACCGTGCCGGGAGTATTGAGCCGTTCGCGTAAGCCGAGGGCATCGGTAATCGGGGTCAGGACCGCGTCCGAGGTGCTGGCATAGAGCAGCTCGAGGAGCGCCTTGCGCGTCGCGTCGGTGTACTGCCGTGTATCGCCGCGCAGGCCCTTCAGAACCGGCTGTTTGAGCTGCTCGCGGCGGTCGTGCTCCGACAACCCTTCCCACCAGGTGTGCAGCGATTCCGTGTCGTGGGTCCCGGTGACGGCGACGGAGATCGCCGGAAAGGCGCGCACGTCGCGCGGAACTCCGTCGTCGACCTCCCAGCGCAGCACCTTCGTCCCGGGAATTCCGATCCCGGCGAGCGACTCGCGGACGAAGTCGGGCACGGTCCCGAGGTCTTCCGCGAGGACATCCCCTTTCTCGCCGAGCATGTCGAGGATCCGCTCGCCTTGCTCGCGCTGCTGCGGTTCTTCCGCCGGGATGAAGAACGCGCGCGAACGGTCGATCGGCCGCGCGTACGTGCGATACAGGCCGACGACGTGATCGACACGGAATGCGTCGTAGAGCTCCGCGGCGCGCATCGCGCGCACGTGCAGCCACGGATCGCCTGCTTCGCGCATCTCGTTCCAGCGCGGAACCGGGAGCCCCCAGTCCTGGCCGTCCGCGCTGTACGCGTCGGGAGGGACACCGACGGTCGCGTCGAAACGGAACAGGTGCTGGAGCCCCCACACGTCGGCGGAGTCTTCGGCGACCATGAACGGCAGGTCGCCGACGATCTTCACTCCAAGCGAATTGGCTTCGGCGCGCGCCCGACACCATTCGGTATCGGCGTGCCACTGCGCGTAGCACAGCGCGGAGATCGGGTCCTGCAGCTCCTCTCGCGCGCGGGCGAGCGCGTCCGGGTGCCGGTCGCGCAG
>QHWK01000753.1 GCA_003223775.1 Acidobacteriota bacterium | reverse complement strand
CTCACGGCGGTCATCGAGTCGTTCGCCACCGAAGAAGATCGCGACACGGTGATCGCTGCCCTCAAGAAGGGCGGGACGGTTGCGCGCGACCTGCTGGCATCGAGCAGAAACGTCGGGTCGATTCAGGTGGGTGCGACGCCGACGGCCGTGAAGTACGCCTACGCGAGGCCGGTCGGCTCGGGCCGGCTCATCACGCTGGTCACCGCCGAACCGATTCACTTCGTCGGCGGCGATCTGCCCGACGCGAAGCCCAAGGCGGGCTACGACTTCGGACTCGTCCTTCTCGACGTGAGCGGGCCGCAGCCGGGTCATGGCGAAGTCGCGCCGGCGGCCAGAGTCAGGGTCGACGCGCAGAACGCCATCGTCACGGAGGACTACGGCGCGGAGGTGGTGCGCTTGTCGAACGTCGTGCGCCAGTAGGGTGCGGGCATGCCGTCGCGCAGCGTCCTCGATCCGCTCGAGCGGGCGTCGGAGGTCGTATTCGGACTGCTGATGGTCATGACCTTCACCGGCTCGCTGTCGGTGGCGACCGCCGGCCGCGAGGAGATTCGAAGCGTGCTGCTCGCGGCCATCGCGTGCAACGTGGCCTGGGGTCTGGTCGACGGTGCGATGTACCTGATCGCGAACTTTGCGCAGCGTGCCCGCGGCCAGGCGACGCTCGCGACGATCCGCCGCACTGCCGACGCGGCCGCGGCGCACCTCGTGATTCGCGACGCGCTGCCGGCCGGACTGTCGTCGATCCTGACCGACGCGGAGCTCGAGGTGCTGCGCCGCCGCGTCCACGCCACCCTCGAGCCGCGCGTCGCGCCGTCCGTTCGTGACGACTTGATCGGCGCGGCGGCTGTGTTTCTCCTCGTGTTCCTGTCCACGCTGCCCGTCGTCCTCCCGTTCGTCGTCATGACCGAGGCGACGCCGGCGCTGCGCGTCTCGCATGCGATCGCGATCTCGATGTTGTTCGTCGCGGGCTGGTCGGTTGGTGCGCATGCGGGTCGCCCACCCTGGCGGTCGGGGCTCGTCATGGTCGCGGTCGGTCTGACGCTCGCGGCGATTACGCGCGCGCTCGGCGGCTGATCGCGCCGCGCACCGGGCGAACGGCCGGCCGGTCTCGATCGCGTCGCGCGTCGATCTGGTCCGGCAGGCCGGACACCGGCCCCGTCATTTCGGAGGCTCGTGCCGGGCGTCGCGGCGCCAGCACGCAACGCTGCGGCGAATCCCGCACTCACAGCGAGGCGCACGTCGGTGACAGCCGTGGACGCGGACTGGTACGGCTGGTGCTCTGACTGTGAAGCCGGTGGTCGTCGCGCCGCCGCCGCCGGAGGTCTACGTCACGCCGGTCGTTCAGAGGGACGTGCCGACCTATCTCGATCTCGTGGGACAGACCGAGGGCGATCAGGACGTCGACGTGCGGGCGCGCGTCGAAGGCTTCCTCGAGACGATGACGTTCCGGGAGGGTTCGTTCGTGCGCCGGGGGGATCAGCTGTACTTGATCGACCCGAAGCCGTTCGAGGCGGCGCTGGCCGCGGCCAATGCCGACAAGGCGACGGCCCAGGCTCGCCTGGAGAAGGCGAACAACGACGTCGCGCGCTATACACCGCTCGTGGTCAAGCAGGCCGTGAGCCAGCAGGAGCTCGACAACGCGCGCGCCGCGCAGGACGCCGCGCGATCGCAGGTCGATGCCGGAGGCGCCGCCGTGGAGAAGGCGACGCTCGATCTCGGCTACACGCGCGTGCGGGCACCGATCGACGGGCTGGTCGGGCTCACCAAGGTAAAACCGGGCAGCCTGGTCGGCCGGGGCGAGAGCACGCTCCTGACGACGATCTCCCAGATCAACCCGATCGTCCTGCGCGTCGGCGTGACCGAGGCCGATTACCTGCGCGTCGTCAAGCGCAATCCCGGACGGACTGGTGACGATCCGCGTGCCGGCGGCATCGAGCTGACCCTGGCCGACGGCAGCACGCATCCTGAAACCGGCACGGTGAGCAACGTCGAGCGCGCGGTCAACGCCTCGACCGGCACGCTGAGCCTGCAGATCACCTTCGCCAATCCGAGCAACGTGGTGCGCCCCGGTCAGTACGGACGGGCCCGGCTGCTGCTCGAGACCCGCCGGAACGCGATGCTGGTCCCGCAGCGCGCCGTCCAGGAGCTGCAGAACCTGCGCAGCGTCGCGGTGGTCGGTCCGGACAACAAGGTGGCGTTCCACAACGTCAAGGTCGGCCCGCGCGTCGAGTCGATGTGGGTGATCGAAGAGGGGATCGAGCCCAACGCCCAGGTCGTCGCGGAAGGACTGCAGGCGCTGCGCGACGGCCTCACGGTGCGCACCAAGCCGATGCCGGCTCCGGCGACCGCGCCGTCGACCTCCAGCGCCGAGGCGAGATAGATCATGGCCCGGTTCTTCGTCAACCGTCCGATCGTCGCGATCGTGATGTCGATCATCATCGTGATGCTCGGCCTGGTCGCGATGAAAGGGCTGCCGATCGCCCAGTATCCCGACATCGTGCCGCCGATGATCCAGGTGACCACCACCTTCATCGGCGCCAGCGCCACCGACGTCGAGGCGTCGGTCGCCACCCCGCTCGAGCAGCAGATCAACGGCGTCGAGCAGGGCATCTACATGAAGTCGACCAATGCCAACGACGGCACACTGACGTTGAAGGTGTCGTTCGAGGTCGGCTCGAACCTCGACATGGACAACGTCCTGACGCAGAACCGCGTGTCGCAGGCGCAGCCGCAGATGCCGCAGGCGGTCAAGCAGTACGGCGTCACGGTGAAGAAGTCGCTGGCGTTTCCGCTGATGGTCGTCTCGGTGAAGTCGCCGAAGGGGAGCTACGACAGCAGCTTCCTCTCGAACTACACGACCATCAACATCAACGACGCGATCGCGCGCATTCCCGGCGTCGGGAGTGTGACGCTGTTCGGTGGCAGCGACTACGCGATGCGCGTCTGGCTGCGGCCCGATCGTATCGGCCGGCTGGGGATCACCGTGCCGGACATCGCCAACGCGATCTCGCAGCAGAACCAGTTGAGCCCCGCCGGTCAGATCGGCGGACCGCCGGCCGCCTCGGGCACCGAGTACACCTACACCGTCCGCACGCAGGGCCGGCTGCTCAACGAGGACGAGTTCGGCGAGATCATCCTGCGCACGGCGGCCGACGGCTCGCAGGTGAAGCTGAAGGACGTCGCGCGCCTCGAGCTCGGCACGATGCTCTACAACGCGGTCGGCCGGCACAACAGCCAGCCGGCGGCGGTGATCGCGATCTACCAGGTGCCCGGCAGCAACGCGCTCGCGGTCGCCGATCAGATCAAGACGACGCTGGCCGATCTGTCGAACCGCTTCCCGCGCGACATGGAGTACCTCGTCTCGCTGGACACGACGCTGCCGGTCTCGGAAGGCATCAACGAGATCGTCCACACGCTGTTCGAGGCGGTGGGGCTCGTGATCATCGTCGTCTTCATCTTCCTGCAGAACTGGCGCGCGACGCTGATCCCGCTGATGACGGTGCCGGTGTCGCTGGTCGGCGCGTTCATCTTCTTCCCGCTGCTCGGCTTCTCGATCAACGTGCTGTCGCTGCTCGGCCTGGTGCTGGCGATCGGCATCGTCGTGGACGATGCGATCGTCGTGGTGGAGGCGGTGATGCACCACATCGAGCACGGCATGCCGCCGAAGGAGGCGACGATCAAGGCGATGGAGGAGGTGTCGGGCCCGGTCATCGCGATCGGCCTGATTCTCAGCGCGGTGTTCGTGCCGGTCGGTTTCATGGGCGGCATCACCGGACGGCTGTATCAGCAGTTCGCCATCACCATCGCGCTGTCGGTGCTGCTGTCGGTGATCAACGCCTTGACCCTCAGTCCGGCGCTGGCGGCGATGCTCCTGAAGGCGCCGAGCGGGAAGAAGTCGCTGCTGAGCTTCGCCGGCATCCTGGCGCGGAAGATGTTCCGCAGCCTGGCGTTCATCGGCATCCTGATGTTCGCGATCGTCAGCCTTGTGCGCAACATCCCCGGGGGCTTCGTCCCCGAAGAGGATCAGGGGTTCCTGCTCGTGAACGCACTCCTGCCCGACGCGGCGTCGCTCGAGCGGACCGACGCGGTGATGCGCAAGGCCGAAGCGGTGCTCAAGGCGAACGAGGCGGTGGAGGGCTACAACACGATCAGCGGCTTCAGCCTGCTGACCGGCGCCTACTCGTCGAACATGGGCTTCTTCTTCGTCCAGTTGAAGCCGTGGGAGGAGCGCGGCCGCGAGCACACCGCGGCAATCGTCACCCAGGCGCTCAACCAGGCGCTGCAGCAGGACATTCGCGAAGGCGCCGTCGTCGCGTTCGGGCCGCCGGCGATTCCCGGCCTCGGCACCGGCGCCGGGTTCACGATGGAACTGCAGGATCGCAGCGGCGGCACTCCCGAGTACCTCTCCGAGCAGACGCAGAAGTTCCTCGAGGCGGCGCGGAAGCGGCCCGAGATCGGCCGCATCAGCTCGCTGTACCGGGCGACCGTGCCGCAGATCTACGCCGACATCGACCGCAGCAAGGTGACCAAGTCAGGGGTGCAGCTCGGCGACGTCAACACGACGCTCGGCGCGCTGCTCGGCAGCTCGTACGTGAACGACTTCAACAAGTTCGGCCGCGTCTACAAAGTCTATTTGCAGGCGGAGCCGGAATTCCGCCGCGACCCGGGCCAGCTCGGGCTGTTCTTCGTGCGCAACCAGTCGGGGGCGATGGTGCCGATCGACACGCTGGTCACGACGCGGCCGGCGTCCGGTCCCGAGTTCACCAACCGCTTCAACCTGTTCCGCACGGCGGAGATCACCGGCGTCCCGGCGGCGGGGTTCGCGTCGGCGCAGGCGCTCCAGGCGCTCGACGAGACCGCGCGCGAGGTGCTGCCGTCGGACATGAGCCATGACTGGGCGGATATGTCCTACCAGGAGCGCAAGGCGCCCGGCGTCGCGGTCGTCTTCCTGCTCGCGATCTTCCTCGTCTTCCTGATTCTCGCCGCGCAGTACGAGAACTGGGGCCTGCCGTTCAGCGTGCTGCTGGGGACGCCGTTCGCGGCGTTCGGCGCCTATCTGGGACTGTGGGCGGCGCGCCAGTTCCTCGGCGAGAGCTACGTCAACAACGTGTTCGCGCAGATCGGGCTGATCATGCTGATCGGGCTCGCCGCCAAGAACGCGATCCTCATCGTCGAGTTCGCGAAGATGGAGCACGACGCGGGCAAGCCGCTGATGGAGGCGGCGTTGAACGCCGCCAAGCTGCGCTTCCGGCCGATTCTGATGACCGCGTTCGCGTTCATTCTCGGCGTGGTGCCGCTCCTCACGGCATCGGGCGCCGGCGCCGAATCACGCAAGGTGATGGGCGTCACCGTCTTCTCCGGAATGCTGATCGCGACGATTCTCGGCGTCTGCCTGATCCCGATGTTGTTCGTGGCGGTCGAGAAGGCCACCGGCGGCGCCAAGGCTCATCCTGCACCGCACCCGGAGCCCGCCGTCGTCGGCGCCGGTTCGCTGGCGGCCGGATCGGGACATGGGGTGCTTTGACATGCGGCCATCGCTCGCCGGTCTCGTGTTCTCGATTCTCGTCGCCTCGATCGTGGCGGGGTGCGCACCGGTCGGTGCCAACTACGCGCGTCCGGAGATGCGGTCGCCGTCGGAGTTTCGCTTCGTCCAGGAGCCGGCGCAGGCGCAGTCGCTCGCCGACCTGCCGTGGTGGGAAGTCTTCGACGACGTCGCGCTGCAGACGCTGGTCTGGGAAGCGGTGTCCAACAATCTCGACGTGCGGGTCGCGGCTGCACGCGTCGAGGAGGCGCGGGCGCGCGCCGGCATCGCCAAGTCGTTCCTGTATCCGCAGGTGGACGGCACCGCGAGCTACGGGCTCCGCGTCTC
>QHWK01000752.1 GCA_003223775.1 Acidobacteriota bacterium | reverse complement strand
CGCCCGCGTCGATGCGGAATCGATCGGGATACTGGATGTAATTCGTCGTCTCGGTGGACTGCCCCTGGTTGTCGAGCCGCTGCTTCGCGACGATCGTGCGGATGGCGCGCAGTTTCTCGAGGCCTCCTTTCGCCGCAATCGCGCGATCGAGGAGCGCGTTGGCCTTCGTCGCTTCGTCAGGTCCCTGCGCCTCCGACGGCCGGCTGGCGATCGGCGCCTGCTGATACAGGAGAGGGCGCGGCGGCTGGAGCTGAAGCCTCCCGGGACCGAGCGCGGCGCGCGTGCCGGATCGGCGGAAGTTCGCCGAGGTGAGATCGAGATCCGCGATCTGCACCGTCTCGTACGATCCGAAGCCGACGGCGCCGAGCTGCGACGCGAACGCCTTCGCGTTGCCGACGAGGACCACCGACAACCGATCGGGACGCAGAAACGCCTTCGCCACGCGCTGCACGTCGTCGGGCGTGACGGCGTTGACGCGCTCGCGCGTGTTCTGCAGCTCCTCGAGCGGCAAGCCATAGAACAACGCGTTCACGACCTGCATCGCGATCGACTCGGGCGTCTCGATCGTCAGCGGAAAGCTGCCGGTGAGATACGCCTTCGCGCCGTCGAGCTCGCGGTCGCCGACGCGCTCGCGCTGCAGGCGCCAGAACTCGTCCACGATCAGGCGAAGGACCTCGGCCGTCGCTTCCGAGCGCGTGTTCGTCTCGGCCTGGAAATCGCCGGTCTGCTTGTGCGCCTCGAAGTTCGCCTGCGCGCCGTAGGTCAGGCTGCGCTCGGTGCGGAGCACCTGATGCAGGCGGTTGCTGCCCTCGCCGCCGAGAATGCGAATCGCGAGGTTGATCGCCATGTAGTCCTGGTGCTTGCGCGGAATGCCGATGTGGCCGACGCGCACCTCCGTCTGCACCGCGTCCGGCTTGTCGACGACGATCACGCGCCGCGTCGGTTCGGGCGGATCGATGAAGGTCTGCGCCGGCAGATCGCGCCTCTCCCAGTCGCCGAAGATCTTCTTCGCGGCCGCGAACGCTTCCTCGGCCGTGATGTCGCCGACGAGCGCGAGGATTGCGTTGTTCGGCAGGAAGTGCCGCGCGTGGAACGCGAGGAGATCGTCGCGCGTGATCGAGGCGATTGTCGGCGGCGTGCCGTTCTCCGGCATGCCGTACGGATGGAAGCCGTAGACGAGACGATCGAAGACGGCGTCGGCCACGTAGCCGGGATCGTCCGCGCTCACCTGCAGCCCCGACAGCATCTGCTGCCGCTGCCGCTCGATCTCGCCCGCCGCGAAGCCGGGGTGCCGCACCATGTCGGACAGGATCCGCATCCCGGTCTCGAAGCTGTCCTTCATGACGACCATGTTGCAGAGCGTCAGGTCGGTGCCGGCGCCGGCGCCCATCGAGGCGCCGATGAAGTCGACTTCGTCGTTGATCTCCTGCGACGACTTCGTCGTCGTGCCTTGATCGAGGAGCGACGCAGCGAGGTGCGCGAGCCCCAGCTTGTCCCGCGGATCCGAGGACGTGCCGGCGCGAACGAGCAGCCGCATCGACACGGCCGGCTGCTCGTGCTGCAGCACGGCGACGACCTGCAGGCCGTTCGCGAGCGTCTGGATCTCATAGGGGGGGAACTTGATCTCCCGCGCCGCGAGAGGGCTTGGGGGTCTCTCAGAGGGCCATTGACGGGTCTGGGCCTCCGCGCTGCCAAGGACACAGAGGAAGAGAACAGAGGCCACAGAGAACGACACAAAGGTTGACCGATATGGCGTGCGGCCGCTCACTGCGCACCTGCCTTGCCCGACGGCATCAGCGTCAGCACGAGGCGGTTCTCGGGACGGAAATAGGTGCGCGCGACGCGCTGGACGTCGCCGATCGTGATGTTCTGGAAGATGTCGAACTCGCCGTCGGCCGTGCGGATGTCGCCGTGAATCACGACGGCGTGCGACAGCTGGCCGGCCTTCTGCTGGTTCGACAGCCGGCCGAAAATGTAGTCGCGCGCGAACTGGTTCTTCGTCCGCTGCAGTTCATGGTCGGTGATCGGCTCGGTCTTCAACCGATCGAGCTCCGCGATCAGCGCGGCGGTGACTTCCTCGGTCGCGTGGCCCGGCTGCACGATCGCGACGGCGTAGAACAGGTTCGGATCCTCGATCAGGTTGGCGTTGCCGAATGCGGCGACGGCCATCTGCTTCTCGTACACGAGCTTCTTGTAGATGCGCGAGGTCTGCCCGTCGGAGAGGACCTTCGCGGCGATGTGCAGCGGATACGAATCGGGATTGCCGTCCTTCGTCACGTGATAGGCGACGACGACGGCGGGAAGCGGCCACGGCGCCTGCAGCGTGACGCGTTTCTCCTTTGTCTGCGGCGGCTCCTGCGGGATGTCGCGCGGCACCGGCTTCTCCGCGCGCGGCACGCGTCCCAGATACTGCCCGACGAGCTGCATCGCCTGCGGCGGATCGAAGTCGCCGACGAGCACGAGCGTCGCGTTGGCCGGCACGTAGTAGGTCTGATAGAAGTCGCGGACGTCTTCGACCGACGCGGCCTCGAGATCCGCCATGCTGCCGATCGTCGCGTGCTTGTAAGGATGCACCGTGAAGGCCTGGT
>QHWK01000751.1 GCA_003223775.1 Acidobacteriota bacterium | reverse complement strand
CAGCCATGACGCGTTACGTTACGTTCTTCAGACGTAACACCGAACGCTCGAGATCGATCCCGACGCGGTACTTGCTCAGGAACTTGTGGCCGACGATGCCGCCGAGCTGGAAGCCGAGGAGCGCGCTCGGCGCGTTCAGATTCAGGACGACGACCGGGAAGTTCTTGTAGCTGATCGTGTCAAACGCGAGATCGACGCCCGGCATCAGGAACGCGTCGGGATCCCAGCCCGACGTGCCGTAGACCTTCAGCGCAATCCTCCGGCCCGTGTCCGGCTTGCCGAGTGAAGTCGCCGTCGCGGAGCTGATCGAAATCACTTCGCCGCCCGTGTCGATCACGAAGTTCGCGAGATGACTCTTGTCGACCGTGCCCCTTACCGTCGCGAGCCGGTGCAGCCGCATCGGCAGCTCGAAGTCCTTCGGCTCCTCGGGCAGGTGCTTGCCGAAAGTGAGCTTGTGCGTCTTGTAGTCGATCACCATCGAGTAGCCGAGCGCGAGCGGCGAGAGGCCTTCGGTCTCCTTCGACGGGATGTCGCGCAGCGGCGGGTTCTTGATGAGGCACGGCACGTTGCGCAGCTTCAGCGAGCCGAGCTCCAGCGAGTCCATCCGCGCGAGCTGCAGCCCGCGCAGTCCGACGCGGCCGACGCCGGCGCTCAGCGTGTAGGTGATCGGCACGATGCCGAGCCGCTGCGCCGTGCCGCGCGTGATCACGGTGTTCTCCGAGCCGGTGTCGACGACGAAGTCCTGCGCGGAGGCGTCGTTGATCTTCGCGCGGACGACGACCTTGTCGTTCACGAGGCGAAAGTCGACGGTGTAGAGGCGATCGTCAGTGCCGGGATCGCTGTCGAACGGCACGCGCTGGCCGAAGGAACGGAGGAAGCGGATCTCCTGGCGCGACCAGTCGGCCTTCTCGCTGTGATCCTTGTTGGGCAGCAGGTTGACGTAGTTCGAGTAGGCGTTGGCCGCTTCCTCGTAGCGATGCTGCCGCTCGTAGATGGTGCCGACGGTGTGATGGATTTCCAGATCGCGCGGCGAGAGCCGCAGCGCCGCCTGCGCCTCGTTCATCGCCTCGTCGAGGCGGCTGCGCGCGGCGAGCGAGCGCGCCATGCCGTGGTGGCCGCGCGCCAGGTCGGGCGCCGCGGCGAGCGCGTCGCGATATTCGTTCTCGGCTTCCTGGAAGAGTCCCGCCGACCAGAGCGCGTCGCCATACAGCGACATCGACTCAGGGCTCTTCGGATCGGCGTGATAGAGCTTTTCGGCTTCGGTGCGCGCGAGATCGAACTCGGCGACCCGCAGCGCCGACGCGATGACGCCGACGCGCGGCCGCCGCGCCGCGTCCGGCGGCGCCGCCTTCAGCGCGTTGCGGTAGGCATCGAGCGAATCGAGGAACTTCCCCTCCGAGAACAGGAGATCCCCGAGCTGCAGCTGGATCTCGGAGGCCGCCGACGGCAGCGTCGCGTCAGCCCGGATGACGAAGCAAGCCGCCACGACGAGAGCCGACGCCGCGGCGACGCGAAAGGCGCTGCGCATGGAACCCCCAGCTCTTCAAGAATCGGGCCGGTGACGAAACCCTACGGCCACGGCGATTTTCGCCGGAACCGCGCGTTTCGTGAAGCGAAAAATCTTTCAGTGCGTGTATTGTTCGATGGGTACTCCGTCGTACATCTCGTCGACCCGCAGAATCTGCGTATCGCGGCTGTAGCTGCCAAGCTCGTAATCCTCGCTCATGATGAGCGCCTTGATCGGCTTGGTCGGGCAGACCTCCGCGCAGAGGCCGCAGAAGCTGCAGCGCGACAGGTTGAAGTCGAAGTAGTCGAGGACCTTGATCTTCTGCCCAGGCTCGCGGTGGCCGCCGAGCGCGATCAAGTCGTCGGGGCACGCCTTGGCGCACTGGTCGCAGACGATGCAGGTTTGCGCGCCGGTCCCCGGCTCGGTCTGCAGCCGCAGCACGCCGCGGAAGCGGGGCGCCGTCGGCCGCCGCTCGGCGGGGTACTGAAAGGTGAACGCCGGCTGCGGCGTGTACTTCAGCGTGACCCAGAGGCCCTTGAGGAGATCGACGAGAAAAATCGTTTTCAGGAACGAGATGACGGTGTTCATCGCGCCCTATGCCCGCTCGCCGACGAGCGTCGGCTCGCTCTGGTTCGCCATGATCACCCGTTCCTTGCGGAGCACGGTGCCTTCTTTGCGGATCTTGTCCTGCAGCCGCATCAGCCCGTAGAGCAGCGCCTCCGGCCGGGGCGGACACCCCGACACATAGACGTCGACCGGCACGACCTTGTCCACGCCCTGGAGCACGCTGTAGGTGGGGAACGGGCCGCCGGCGTTCGAGCAGCTGCCCATCGAGATCACCCACTTCGGCTCCGGCATCTGGTCGTAAAGGCGCCGCAGGACCGGCGCCATCTTCTTCGTCACGGTGCCGGCGACGATCATGAGGTCCGACTGCCGCGGCGACGCGCGAAAGACTTCT
>QHWK01000815.1 GCA_003223775.1 Acidobacteriota bacterium | reverse complement strand
GAGATGGCGCCCGACGCGCTCGACGTGAACGTGCACCCGACGAAGGCGGAAGTCCGCTTTCGCGAGCAGTCGCTGGTGCACGAGGTGGTCCGCCGCGCGTTCATCGAGGCGCTCGGCCGGAGCGGCGCGCCGCAGCTGCAGCTCGCGCCCGAGCACGCCGCGGCAGGCGCATGGACCGACGCGCCGCGGGCCGCGCCGATTCCGGGGATCCTCGCCGGCGGCGTCTATCCGAATCGATGGACACCCTTCGACTCGCGCCGCGAAGGAACGCTCGCTCAGGGCGGGGCCGTGGTCGCTGGGCCGATCGACATCAAGCCCATGATTCCGCTCGGCCAGTTCCGCGACACGTTCATCATCGCCGTGGACGACGAGGGGATCGCGATCATCGATCAGCACGTCGCGCATGAGCGCGTGCTGTTCGAACGGGTGATGGAACGCCTGACGACCGGCGCGCTCGAATCGCAGCGGCTGCTCGTGCCGCTCGTCCTCGACGTCGCGCCGTCGGCGCAGCAGGCGCTCGCCGCGCGCGCGGGCGAGCTCGCGCGCTTCGGGTTCGAGGTCGCGCCGTTCGGCGAGCTGACGATCAGGGTGGACGCCGTGCCGGCGCTCCTGGACGCGCAGGACTGCGCGCGCGCGCTGCTCGCGCTCGCCGAGGATCTCGAGGGTCTCGATCGCGGCGCCCAGGTGCAGGACGCGCTGCAGCGCATCGCGGCGACGACGGCGTGCCACGCAGCCGTGAAGGCGAACTATCCGCTGACCTACGAGAAGATGGCGCACATCCTCGCCGAGCTGCGCGCCACGGCGTACTCGACCGTATGCCCGCACGGGCGGCCGGTGATGCTGCGCCTGACGCGCCGCGAGATCGAGAAGAACTTCGATCGAATCTGAGGTGGCGAAGACTTTCTTCTACCTGGGACGCGGCTGTCAGCTCATCGGTATGTGGCTGCTACTGGCCGATATAGTAACTGCGGGGCCGATGGGTCCCAGCGCGCAGCTGTTCGGTGTCGGCGTGGGAACTTTTGTCGCAGGATGGGCCATTACGCGCTTGACACGCCCATAGTGCGCCGCTACACTGAGAGCGCTCGCCCCTCTCGAAAAATTTAGCGCGTTCGCTTTCCAAGCGAAAGGGTCATCCCGCATTCAGCCGAGTGCGGGAGCGCAAAGCTAAGCCTCGTCGGATCGAGGTGTTTAGCTGCCGAACTTGGAGTCACGCATGGTGTCCCGGCGTCTGGTCGTCAGCAGCTCAGTCATCGCCACCGCCCTCTCCTGCTATACGCTCGGCGTGATGCAGTCGCGGCGCGGCGACGCGGCAATGCGCGCCGTCTACGACGCGAAGCTCGATTCGATTCGCGACGAAGTGCGCGCCCAGTCCGACCGCAAGCCACGCACGAGCGCTGTCGCCACGGCCGGAACCTCGGGACGCGCCGACGGCACGGCGTCGGCCGCGGCGCGCGCGCGCATGGTCGCGGAGATCAAAGAGCAGCTGCAGACCGAGATGGGGCTGCTGCCGGTGAACCTGCTGCGCGATCGCCGATCGAGCTTCGTCGAGCTCTACTCGTACGACACGCTCGGCAAGACCAACTACGGCACCGCCGGGTATCTGGGCAACGGCTACTTCATCACGGTGAAGCACGCCGTCGTCGCGCTGCGCGACGAGGACGAGCGCGCCACGACCCGCCGCATCACGTCGGTGAAGATCATGTACCGCGGCAAGGAGATTCCGGCGAAAGTGATCGACACGGGCGACGCCGACGTCGAGGTCCACAGCGGCGACTGGGCGATCATCAGGACGCGCGAGCTCGACCTGCCGCCGCTGCACGTCGATTCGGCGTTCGCGTACGAATTCGCCGATCCGATCTTCCGGCTGGGCAACGACTACTCGAAGGGGATCATTCTCTCGACCGGCTACGTGGGTCAGCGGACCGCGAACGGCCTCGTCACCTGCCTCACCGACGGCCACCCCGGCGTGTCGGGCGGCGGCGTCCTCGATCAGCGCGGCAATCTCGTCGGGATTCCGATCGGCCGGATGCAGGGCGACTACCGCTTCTCGTTCATCCTGCCGATCCGGCCGGAGATGCTGCGCAAGGTGCCGGCGTACGAGCAGCCGGAGCCGCAGCACGTGCTCGCGGCCGCCGACGTCCAACAGTAGACAAGCCCGTCATGGCTGATGGCTGATGGCTGATGGCTGATGGCAAAAGGCCATCTGCCATCGTCCATAGCCATCAGCCATCAGCCATCAGCCATCAGCCATCAGCCATGTTGTGATTCGCCCCGTCGGTATAATCCGCCGTGGGAGCGTGCGATGACGCGATGGCTTTCGGCAATTCTCGCGGCGGGCGCGATCGCCGCCGGCCCCGCCCAGCGGCCGCCGGCGCGCGGCGCCGCGCCGCCGCGGCCGACCTACGATGTGATCGAGAAGACGATCCCCGAGCTGCAGGACGCGATGGCGCGCGGGGAGGTCACGTCGAGAGATCTCGTCGCCGCGTATCTCGCGCGCATCGCCGCCTACGATCACAGCGGG
>QHWK01000814.1 GCA_003223775.1 Acidobacteriota bacterium | reverse complement strand
ACGATGATGCCGTTCAGCGGATCGCCGGTGCCGGTGACGATCGTCGTGCAGGCGGCGTTCGCGCACGTCGGGGCCTTCGCCGGGTCGAAGCGCGACGGCAGGAAATTGGTCAGCGTGTTGTTGGTGTCGGTGACCGGCGGGTAGAGCGCGTAGCGGACGCCGTAGTCGACGGTGACGTTCGGCCGCGGCTTCCACGAGTCCTGCGCGAACATCTCGTAGCGGTTGAAGCGCAGGTGCTCGGTGACGTCGCGCTGCGCCTCGGTGTAGGTGCACGCGTTGCCGCAGGAGGCGTCGCCGTTGCCGCTGAGGAAATTGTAGAACGCCGTGTGTCCGCCTCCCTGCCCGATCGAGAAGCTCCCCTGGGTGACGTTCGCGGCGTTCTCGTTCTTCCGCTCGAACGTCGTCAGGCCGCCGAATTTGAAGCCGTGCGCGCCGCGCTGCCACGTGAAGCTGTCGGTGAACGTGTAGTTGCGGTACTCGATCCGGAACAGCTGGTTGGCGCCGATCGTCGAGAGCCCGGTGATGGCCACGAGCGGCATCACGCCGAGATCGTTGCCCGGGAAGACGTCCGGGATGTTCAGCCCGAGCGACGAGCGCAGGTTGCGATCGCCGCTCACGTTCTGGTCGGCGATCGTGTTGCTCGAGAACTGGAACTGCAGCTCGTTCAGCTTCGAGCTGCCGTGCGTCGACCGCAGGATTGCCGCGGCGACCTGGCCGGGGACGTTCGTGTCGGTCGTCGCGACGTTCGGCACCGCGAGCGCGAGGAAGAGGCCGCCCGGCTCCTCGGTGAAGCTGTTGTCGTGCGAGTAGCGGCCGGTGATCCGGTAGTTCGCGTTCAGGTCGTAGTCGACGCGCGCCACTTCCTGCCGCGTGTTCTGGATCGTCGGCTGCGTGCTGAGGAACTGCAGGCGCCCGGTGACGTTCGGCGCCGGAAACAGCGACAGCAGCTTCAGCGCGTTCGGATCGCGCAGCGCCGGCGGCACGTAGTTCGCGTTGGTCGGATCGGTGAGCCACGCCGGATCGAACGTGTTCGCGGTGAGCGTCGTCGGCGCGCGCGTGATGCGGCGCAGCTCCTCGGAGAAGAAGAAGAACATCTTCGAGGGCACCACGGGCCCGCCCACCGTGCCGCCGAAGTTGTTGTACTTGAGCGGCGCCGGCTGGCTGTTGATCGCCGGATCGGGGTTCAGGTTGCGGAAGAAGGCGTTCGCGTTCAGCTTGTCGCTGCGCAGGAACTCGTAGCCGCTGCCGCTGTACCGTGATGATCCCGACTTCGTGACGACGTTGACGATGCCGCCGCCGCTGCGCGGCCATTCGGCCTGGTAGCCGTTGGTGATGATCTTGAACTCCTCGATCGACTCGAGGCTCGGCGTCGAGAGGAGCGTGATGTTCGAACCGACGTCGACGTCCGAGACGCCGTCGACGAGCCAGTTGACGGCGTTGCGGCGCGCGCCGTTGATCGAGATGCTGACCGTGCTCGTCAGCCCGACGCCGACCTCGTCGCTGAGATCGCTCGATACGCCGGGCGCGAGCGTCGCCAGCTGCACGAAGTTGCGGTTGTTGAGCGGCAGCTCCTTCACCTGCGTCGACGTCATCGTCGACTGCAGCGCGGCGATCGGCTGCACGAGCGTGCGTCCCGCGGCGACGTCGACGCTCTCGGCGACGCCGCCGACGGCCAGCCGCGCGTCGAGCTGCAGGCGATCGTTGACGTGCAGCACGACGTTCCGCAGCGTGACGCTTTGAAAGCCCTGGAGCTCGAAGGTGACCTCGTACTGTCCGATCGGGAGCAGCGACGCCGTGTAGAAGCCGGCTTCGTTGGTGACGATTGTTCGCGCGATGCCGGTGTCGGTGTTCTTGACGGTGACGGCGACGCCGGGCAGCGCGCCGCCGGTCTGATCGGTCGCAATTCCAGTAATAGTGCCGGTCGTTTCCTGTGCGGCTGCAGCCGCGCTCAGCGCCGCGCTCAGCGCCCCGCTCAGCGCCGCGACGGTCAGCATCATCAGCCCGAACCTTCGCATCCTGATCTCCTCCTCCGCGAGCTTACCACTCGCCCGATCTCGCCGCGGCTTTACGGCACGAGGACGATCTTGCCGAGCGCGCCCGGCTCCATCACCGCCTCATGCGCGCGCGCCGCGTCGGCGAGCTTCAGCTCGCGGCCGGCCACCGGATTGAGCGTGCCGTTCTCGAGGCCGGCCACGAGCGCCGCGTGGATCTCCACCATCTCGGCGTCCGGCACGTTGAAGAGCGTCATGCCCAGAATCGCCGCGTCGCGCCCCATCGCCTGCCGCGGATCGATCTCGACGCGGCCGCGGTTGCCGACGACGACGACGCGGCCGAACTTCGCGAGCAGTCCGAGATCGCGATCGAGGTTCACGTGCGCCGCCATCTCGACGATGACGTTCACGCCGCGGCCGCTGGTGGCGTTCACGATCGCATCCGTGTAGTTCGCTTCGCGATGGTTGACGACCATGTCGGCGCCGTGCTCGCGCACCGCGGCGAGCCCTTTGTCGGTGCCGCCGCTGCCGATCACCGTCAACCCGCGCGCGTGCGCGAGCTCGACGGCCGCGATGCCGACGCCGCCGGTCGCGCCGTGCACGAGGACCGTCTCGCCCGGCCGGGCGTTCGCGCGATGGAACAGCGCGCGGTACGCCGTGCAGTACGGCACGCCGAGCGCCGCG
>QHWK01000813.1 GCA_003223775.1 Acidobacteriota bacterium | reverse complement strand
TTGCGGATTGCGGATGGATCGCGGATTGCGGATGGATCGCGGATTGCGGATGGATCGCGGATTGCGGATCATTCTGCTCGCCGCCGCGTTCGGCGTCTCCGCCTACGCGCAGTCGCTTCCCGAGATCGCCTACGACGCGAACGCCGATCTGATCCAGCTGCCGTCGTACGGTGAAGTGGCGGGCGTCGCCACCAACTCGAAGGGGCATCTGTTCGTCTACGCGCGCACCGGCCACGGGGTCGCGACGCTCGGCGACGAGCGGACGTTCTACCACAACGGATCGCGCGTCTTCGAGTTCGATCAGAACGGCAAGTTCCTGAAGGAGATCGGCCAGGGCGTCTACGCGGTGAATTTCGCGCAGCAGCTGCGCATCGATCCGCAGGACAACGTCTGGATCGTCGACAGCGGTTCGAATCAGGTGGTGAAGTTCGACGCCGACGGCCGCTTCCAGCTCGTGCTCGGACGGAAGCCCGAGAACATCAACGTGCGGCCGGGGCCGGGCGTGCCCGCGAGCGGCGGCATGCCGGCCGAGGGCGCGGCGGGCGGCGGACGCGGCGGCGAGGGCGGGCGCGGCGGATTCGGCGGCGGACGCGGCGCGCCCGGCGCCGGCATCAACGGCGACACGTTCAATCATCCGTCCGACGTCACGTGGGATCGCTCGGGCAACATCTACATCGCCGACGGCATCGGCCCCAACAACCGCATCGCGAAGTTCACCAAGGACGGCGACTTCGTCAAGACGTGGGGGCAGACCGGCTCCTCGTCCGGGCAGTTCAACGGGATTCGCGGCATCGCGTCCGACTCCGCCGGCAATCTCTACGTCGCCGACGCGGGCAACAAGCGGATTCAGATCTTCGACGGCGAGGGGACGTTCAAGTCGCAGATTGCCGGCGTCGGCACGCCGCAGGCGATCTGCGTGTCGGGCGGCCAGACGCAGTATCTCTTCAGCTCGAACTCGAACGATCCGGAGAGCATGACGAACGGCGAGATCTACAAGATCCGCCTCACCGGACAGGTCGTCGGCCGCTTCGGCAAGGCGGGCAAGATGCCGAAGGAGTTCGGCATCGTCAACGCGCTCGACTGCCGGACGGAGAACGATCTCTGGGTGGGCGAGGTCTGGAACTGGCGCGCGCAGAAGGTGACGCTGAAGCGCTGACGCCGAAGGCTGTGTACTCCGCGCTGATCGTCGCGACGGTCCTCCTCTACACGTGGATCGTCGCGCCGGCGGCGCCGCGATGGACCGCAGCCGTCGCGGCGGCGATCGTCGTCGGCATTTCGATCGCGCGCGCAGCGCGATCCGGCGAGTGGGGCGTCGCGCGGTCCGCGTTCCAGCGATCGCTGAGGTTGGCCGCCGTCTTCACGGCGGCGGCCGCGGCGGCGATCGCGATTGCCGGATGGCGCCTCGGCACGTGGCACGATCGGCCGACGCTCGCCGCCGATGCGGTGCTGCTCCTCCCGTGGGCGCTCGGCCAGCAGTTCGCGCTGCAGATTGTCTTCCTGCGCGACGCGCAGGCGATCGCGTCGCGTACTGCCGGCATCTTCGTCGCTGCGGCCGCGTTCGCGGCGCTCCATCTGCCCAATCCGTTTCTCGCCGCCGCGACCTTCGTCGCCGCACTCGCGTGGAGCGCGATCTACGATCGCGCTCCGAACGTGCTGCCCCTCGCGCTCTCGCACGCGGTGCTGACGCTCGTGGTGCTCGTGGCGCTCAGTGACGACGTGACCGGCCGGTTGCGCGTCGGCGCCGCCTATCTGGATCTACACTGACGCCGAACCGCGGCGAACTGTAGGGCGAGGCTGAAAGCCTCGCCCTACACGGTTGCGGACTCGGAGACAACCATGAAGACTCGACCGATCGTTCCGCTCGGCGTCGCGTTCGTGGCATGCGCCGCCTGGTTCGCTGCCACGCGCGGAATCGCGTCGGCCACACGTGCGGACGAAACGCCCGCGCTTCAGCAACGCGTGCCGCCCGCCGATCTCGTGCTGCGCAACGGGAAGATCGTCACCGTCGACGACGAGAAGCCGGAGGCGCAGGCGCTGGCGGTCCGCGGCGACACAATAGCCGCCGTCGGATCGAATCAGGAGATTCAGGCGTACATCGGCGCAGCGACGAAGGTGATCGATCTCAAGGGCGCGCTCGCCACGCCCGGCTTCATCGACGCGCACGTCCACTTCACCGGCGTCGGCGACGCGGCGAAGAACCTGAAGCTCGCCACTGCGAAGAGCTGGGACGAGATCGTGCGCATGGTCGGCGAGGCGGCGCAGAAAGCGAGGCCCGGCGAGTGGATTCTCGGCCGCGGCTGGCACCAGGAGAAGTGGACCGCGGCGCC
>QHWK01000812.1 GCA_003223775.1 Acidobacteriota bacterium | reverse complement strand
CATCGACAGCCACGTCCACTTCTCCGAAGCGGCGGCGATGTACACGATCGATCTCGGCGACGGCACGGTCGCGACGATCGCCGACGTCGTGCGGCGCGTCGCCGATCGCGTGAAGCGCGCGAAGCCGGGCGAGTGGGTGGAAGGCGCCGGGTGGGACGAGGGCAAGCTCGCCGAGCGGCGCTACGTCACTGCCGCCGATCTCGACGCGGTCGCGCCCGACAACCCCGTATGGCTCGAGCACACGACGGGCCACTACGGCGTCGCGAACAGCGCCGCGCTCAGGCTCGCCGGCGTCGAGCGCGAGACAAAGGATCCGCCGGCCGGCACGATCGATCGCGATGCGCGCGGCAACCCGACCGGCGTGCTCAAGGAGTCGGCGGTGCAGCTCGTCACGGCGAAGGTTCCGCCGCTGACACGCGAGCAGGAGAAGAGCGGCATCCGGAAAATCGCCCGGTCCGCGTCTTTGCGCTCTGGTCCGGCGGCCGGTCGGTCGATGCGACGCGGCGGCTGATGACGCGCATCGAGCCTCTGCCGCATCCGCCCGCGACGATCGGCGATGGCCGGTTGATCGCGGGCGGCGTGAAGATGTTCATGGACGGCAGCGGCGGCGCGCGCACGGCGTGGATGTATCAGGACTGGAACCGGAACTCCACGCAGACCGACGCCGGCAACGCCGGGTATCCGGCGATGCCGCCCGAGGAGTACCGCGCATCCGTCAGGCTGCTCCACGACGCCGGCATCCACGTCTCGACGCACGCGATCGGCGATCGCGCGATCGACTGGGTCGTCGACAGCTACGCGCAGGCGCTCGCCGCGAAGCCGACCAAGGGGCTGCGCCACGGCATCATCCACGCGAACGCGCCGACCGATCACGCGATCGACGTCATGGCGCGCCTGCAGCGCGAGTACGACGCGGGCTATCCCGAATCGCAGGCGCCGTTTCTCTGGTGGCTCGGCGACAACTACACGGCGAATCTCGGACCCGAGCGGTCGCAGCGGCTGAAGCCGTTCCGCACCTACGTGCAGCGCGGCATCCATTGGGCCGGCGGATCGGACTACAACGTCACGCCGTTCCCCGCGCGATACGGCTTGTGGGCGTCCGTCACGCGCAAGACGCTCAACGCCACCTACGGCGCGCAGCCGTTCGGCACCAGGGAGTCAGTGGACATCAAGACGGCGCTTCGCGCGCAGACGATCTGGGCGGCGCACCAGATGTTCCTCGACGGCCGGATCGGATCGATCGAGGCCGGCAAGGACGCCGATCTCGCGGTGTGGGATCAGGACATGTACACGGTGCCGACGGACCAGCTGAAGGATCTGAAGTGCGTGATGACGCTGCTGCGCGGCACCGTGGTGTACCGCGATCCGTCGTTCGAGCGCGCGTCCGCGTTCTGAGCGACAGGGTGGTGTGACGGATCATCACGAAGACACGAAAACCCACGAACACACGAAATCTCTTTTGTACAAGAAAAACTTCGTGCTTTCGTGGATCTTCGTTCCTTCGTGAAGATCCGTCGTCGTCGTCCGGGGCGCTACTGGCCCGCCGAGGAGGTGACCGCCGACGGCGGCGACGGGAAGACGAACAGCTCCGTCGTCATGTCGCCGTCGAGCGTGATCGTCCGCATGTACTGATACGTCTCGGCGTCGTACAGGTCGATCGTGTTGCCGGCGACGTAGATGTAGAGCACCTTGCCGTTCGAGCTCGTCTTGAGGCCCATGCGCGGGCGGCCCTTGAACTCGACGCGGCTCGCGAGCTTGTGGTGCTCGAGGTCGAACTTCCAGAACTCGTAACGCCCGATCTCGTCGTAGAGCCCGTACGCCGTCTTGCGATCGGGCGCCATCGTGAAGCTCACGGGCGTCGACGGCCCGAGCGTGTAGAAGTCGACCGTCTTGGCGGCCAGGTTCACGCGCCCGATGCCCATCGTCCGGCGGTGCTGCACCGGATCGGAGACGTTGAAGATCGCGGTGTAGAAGCCGGGCTGATCGTTCAGCACGTCGCGTGGGCCGAACTCGATCCGGCCGAGCCCCTCTTCGATCGGCCGCGACAGCTCCCACTTGTCCACCTGCGTGAACGTGTTGGTCTCGTAGATGAGGACGTCCTGCTCGGTGAACAGGTACATCAGCTTGCCGTCGGGCGCGAAGAGGATGTTCGCGTTCTGCCGCTCCTCGTTGTTCGGCCAGGGGATCGTGCGCACGATCTTGTGCTGCGCGAGGTCGTACTGGACGAGCGTCGGGTTGCCGATCTCGAAGCGATCGATCTGCTTGGTGGCGGCCGACGTCAGTATCACGAGGAAGCGGTTCAGCGGATCGGGCTCGAGGCTGCGGATGCGGACCTTCTTGTTGCCCTCGCTGAGCGTGAACGTGTCGACCGTCTTGCGCGCCGCGATGTCGAGGATCTCGATCTTCTCCATCTGCGCTTCGGTCGTGTAGAAGCGCTTGCGATCGAAGGAGAGCGCCGTGCGCCGCGGGATCCCTGACTGGAACGGGATCGTCCCGACGATCTTCTCCGTCGCCTCGTCGAGAATCCAGAACTGCTTCGGGTACGTGCCGATGATGAGCGTCCCGTTGCCGGCGCTCACCTTCTTCTCGGCGGTGCGCGCGGGCAGTGCGGCGGCGGCCGCGAGCGCGGCGGCGAGCACGAGCGTCTTCATGATCGGCCTCACGGGAAGATCAGATCCATCTTCCGCCAGTCCTTCTGCGCGGCCGCGCATTTCGCGGTCCAGTCGGGCGCGTGATTCAGCTGATCGGGCACCTGCGCCGGCCAGTAGCAGCCGATGTGGCAGTCGAAGAGATCGCGCTCGACCGGCTGACAGAGGCCCGCCGTCCCGCCGGTGCGGTCCGCCTCCCACCCGGGCGAGAAGATCAGGGAGCACCCGAGCGGGAAATGCGGCATCTGCGGCACGCCGGTGCGCTGCAGCGCGACGACGTCGGGCGCGGTGGCCTGCTCGATGCGCGCCGCCTTGCGGTTAACTGGCTTGAGATGCGTCATGCTCGTCCTCGAATCGCGCGAAGAACGCCGGGTTGCGCACCGACAGTTCGCCGTAGATCTGCAGGCAGACGTCGGTCCAGCCGCGGATCCACTCGCAGTAGTGGAGGTTCGCGCGGCCGGTGTCGCCGTACCGCGTGTGCGCCTCGTGATAGCAGCCGCCGGAACACAGCGGGCGCGCCCAGCAGACGCTGCAGTCGGTCTTGTTCGAGATGTGGTGCTTCTCGAGAAACGCGATCTGCGCGCCGCGGTCGATCCCGTCGCGCACCGTCCCCACTTTGTGCGCGTCGCTGCCGGCGAACCGGTGGCACAGCGCGACGTCGCCGTCGGTCGCGACGCCGAGCAGCCCGAGCCCCGCGCCGCACGGGTACGCCTTGCTGACGCCCTTGTGCAGCTCCTCGAGCGTCTCCTGCACGTTCGAGAAGCCGTGGTGCCGGTTCTCCACGGCCGCCTCGACGTACTCGTACGCGAGCTCGCGGAACTGATCGAGCATCCGATCGTAGCCGTCGCCCGAGATCGCATGGCCGCGCGTCGCCGCCGTCGTCACCGGCGCGAACCCGACCTCCCAGAAGCCGATGTCGTCGGTGAGGTGGCGATAGATCTTCTTGACGTCGAGGTTCGCCGACGTGAGCGTCACGCGCGCGCCGATCGGCCGCGTGCGGTGGCGCCTGAGGAGCTCGCGGATCTTCGGCGCCACCAGATCGTAGCTGCCGGCGCCGTTGGTGAAGACGCGGAACTTGTCCTGGACGTCCTTCGGCCCGTCGATCGAGATCGTGACGCCGATGCGGTTCTCGGCGATGAACTCGATGATCTCCGGCTTGAGGAGCGTCGCGTTCGTCGTGAGGCTGAAGTCCACCGATTTGCCGACTTCGGCCGCGCGCTGCCGCGCGTACGCGACCGTCTTGACGAGCACCGGGAAGTTGAGCAGCGTCTCGCCGCCGAAGAACGTGATGTGCGCGACGTCGCCCGCCTCGCGCAGCAGGAAGTCGACGCTCTCGCGCGCCGTGTCCTCCGTCATGAATTTCGGCTGCCGGCCGTTCGCCGTGTCGACGATCTTGTCCTCGCCGTACTCGTAGCAGTAGGTGCAGCTCAGATTGCACTGGTTGGTGACGTTCAGCACCATCGTCGTGAGCGGGACGCTCCGAGCGGTTTCGAAGGCGACGGGCGCCAGCGGAATCACCTTGGGAGACACCGGCGGCGGCGCGCCGATCTCGCCGATCGCCTGCACGCGCGCCAGATCGGCGAGCGTCTCGTCGATGTTGTCGAACGCGCTCAGCTCCTCGCGCGTGCGCGGGCGGTCGGACAGCGTCCGCAGCAGCGCGTCGGCGGCGTCGTCGAGCTCGAAGATCGCCGCGCTCGGCACGAGATACACGAACGGCTTCCCCGCAGCCTCGAAGCGATGGTGCTCACGCGCGGCCCAGGCGATCATTTGACCTCGTCGGCGAACCAGTTCATGTAGAGCGGCACGGTGACGAGCAGGTGCGCCCGCGCCCGCAGCGTCGACGCCGGCACCTCGGCGACCACCCACACGTCGCCGATGTTGTTGCGGTTGCCGGTGCGCTTCGGGTTCGGGCCGTCCACGTTCGGCGTGAAGAGGCCCTTCTGATCGAGCACGCCGACATACTGCGCGTCGTCGTCGCCGAAGGTCGCCGGATATTCCTCGAGCGACCACTTGACGTCCACGATCCCGAGGTTCAGATCGTCGGCCGTGTCGGGCTTCCCGTCGGGGCCGTTGCTGATGCCGACGGCTTGAAACTGCTGCAGCTGCTTCGGGTAGACCGCGCCGCCGACGCGGGCCATGCCCGCCTGCGGCACCACCCTGATGCCGTCGATCTTGTCGTACACGACGAAGATCGCCGGCTTCGGGCCGCACCGAGGCCGGCAGGTTCGCGCCGAAGATGCGAACGGCCTGCGCGTTCGATCCGGTCTTCACCGCGCTGACGCTCGCGCCGAGGACGATCGGCTCCGATGTCATGCGCGTGAGCGTCACGTCGATGCCGGTTTCATCGTACGCGCCGGTGAACCAGCGCCCCCACATCTGCTTCCAGTCGCGCTCGACGAAGAGCGTCTCGCGCCAGTCGGTCGCGCGGCCGCGCCACTGGTAGCCCGTGAAGACGAACGCCTTGCCGCTGCGCGTGACGCTCTCGCCCGTGCGCGCAACCGTGTACCGGATCTCGGTCGTGAACGTGTCGGGCGCGCTCGCGTCGGCCGCCACCGTGACGACGCCGTAAATCGGACCGGCGCCGACCTGCGATCCGACGACGGCCCAGCGGCCGGCGAGCTTCGGCGACTGCATCGCGGCGGACCAGGCCGACCACTCGGACGTCACGAACGGCAGGGCCTTCTCCAGGTGCTCGAGCGCGCGCTCGATCGGGTGCCGCTCGTCGGGAGGGCGATCGGATGCCGAATCGCCCGGCGCCGGCGCCGTCTGCGCCGTCGGCGTCGGCCGCGGCTCGGCGCCCCGGCCGCCGCGTCCGCCCCGGCCGCCGCTGCGCATGAAGCCCTGGCCGCCGTTCATCGGCTGCGTGTCGACGAGTGGATAGTAGCCGCGGTGCATCGCGATGAGGAGCTCCCACTCTTCCTTGGTGCGCCGCTCGCTCAGCACGCGCGCCATCGTATGGCACGACGTGCACAGGTTCGCCGTCGTCTCGTCGGCGGTGTAGCTGTACTCGACCGCGCGGCGCTCGCCCTCGTAGGCGATCGGGCGCAGCTCCTCGGGCGCGAGACCGTTGTGGTCGGTGAGGTACTTCAGGATGCCGCGCGCGTCGTCGGGCGTGAGCGTCGCGTGGTTGA
>QHWK01000811.1 GCA_003223775.1 Acidobacteriota bacterium | reverse complement strand
GGGAGACGCGGAGATCGAAGGCCTGCGGACGTTCTATGCGTACGCGAGCGAGCTCGGCCTCGCGGCGTTCGACGGAACGCTGCGCCTCTATCATGCAGAGCATCACGGCGCTCGCTGACAAGGTCCGCGCCGGCGCGCGCGTAGCGCCCGACGAGGCCATCGAGCTCTATCGCCGCGCGCCGACGGCGCTGCTCGGCCGCCTCGCCGACGCCGTCCGCGCGCGCAGGCACGCCGACGGGATCGTCACCTACATCATCGATCGCAACGTCAACTACACGAACGTCTGCGTCGCGAAGTGCACCTTCTGCGCGTTCTACCGCGACGTCGGATCGCCCGACGGCTACGTCCTTGGCTTCGACGAGCTGTTCCGCAAGATCGACGAGACGATCGCGGTCGGGGGCGTCCAGCTGCTGCTGCAGGACGGGCACAATCCCGATCTGCCGCTCACGTGGTACGAGGATCTCTTCCGCGCGATCAAGACGCGCTATCCGTCGTTCAAGCTGCACGCGTTGTCGCCGCCCGAAGTGATTCATCTGTCGCGGCTCTCGCAGCTGCCGGTGCCGCGGGTGATCGATCGCCTGATCGCCGCGGGCCTCGACAGCATTCCGGGCGGCGGCGCCGAAATCCTGGTCGATCGGGTCCGGCGCCTGCTGCACTGCTACGGTAAGGCGAGCGCCGACGAGTGGCTCGACGTGATGCGCCACGCGCATCGCGCCGGCCTCCGCACGACGGCGACGATGATGTACGGGACGCTCGAGACCGACGAGGAGCGGATCGAGCACCTGCTGCGGCTGCGCGCGCTGCAGGACGAGACGGGCGGGTTCACCGCCTTCATCACGTGGAGCTATCAGCCCGATCACACAGAGCTCGCTGGATCGGAGGCGACCGGCGTCGACTACCTGCGCACGCTCGCGATCGCGCGCATCGTCCTCGACAACTTCGACAACCTGCAGGCGTCGTGGGTGACGCAGGGCGGCAAGGTCGGACAGCTGAGCCTCGCCTACGGCGCCAACGACATGGGCAGCGTGATGATCGAGGAGAACGTCGTCCGCGCCGCCGGCGCGAGCTACTGCATGGACGAAGCGGAGATCGTCCGCAACATCGAGGCCGCCGGCTTCACGGCGAAGCGCCGCAACATGCACTACGAGATCCTCGGCGATCCGATCTGCCGCGAGCGCGACGTGCCGCGCATGCTCGAGCTCGCCACGGCGCGCGAGGCGGGCGACGCATCGGTGCCGGCGGAGCTGCGCATCTATCCGGCGCGCAGCCACGCGGGCAAGGCGGCCCGGCTCCAGGACTGAAAGAACTGCCGTCGCGGCCTCCGCCTTTGCGACCTTTGCCTCCTCTGCGTCCTTGAGTCCGTAAGATGATCCGGTACCACGCCGCCTGGGTGCTTCCGATCGCCGAACCGGCGATTCGCGACGGCTGGATCGCGGTCGAGCGCGATCGCATCGTCGCGTACGGATCGCCGAACCCGGCCGGTCGCCGCGGCTTCGCCGACGGCGCGCACGAGATCGATCTCGGCGACGTCGTCGTGCTGCCGGGGCTCTGCAACGCGCATACGCATCTCGAGCTGTCGTACCTGCGCGACGAAATTCCGCCGGCCTCGCAGTTCGTGGCGTGGATCCGCGCCGTGATGGCCGCGCGGCGTCAGCGGCCGGATCCGGCCGCGCTCGAGATCCTGGATGCGATCGATCGCGCGATCGACGAGTCGATCGCGTGCGGCACGGCGATCGTCGGCGACATCACGAACACGCTGGTCACCTTCCCTCCGCTCGCGCGCAGCAGGCTCGCGGCGTCGGTCTTCTACGAGGTGATTCGCTTCACCGCGGCCGATCCGGCTGCGGTCGTCGACGAAGCGCGGCGGCGGATCGATGCGCTGCCGCCGGCCGATCGCGTGCGCGCGACGCTGGCGGCGCACGCGCCGTACTCCGTCGCGCCGCTCGTGCTTCGCGCGATCCGCCAGTCGGTCGATCGCGATCCGTTCGCGCCGTGCAGCATTCACCTGTCGGAGTCGGTGGAGGAGGTCGAGTTCATCCGCACGGGCGGCGGGCCGTGGCGCGCGCTGCTCGAGGAGGTCGGGGCGTGGAACCCCGCCTGGGTGCCGCCGGGGGGATCGCCGGTCGAGTTCGTCGACGAGAGCGGCTTCCTCGGCGCGCGCGTGCTCGCGGTCCACGGCGTCCAGATGACGGCCGACGATCTGCAGCGGCTGGCGGCGCACGGCGCGACGCTCGTCACCTGCCCGCGCAGCAATGGCCATACCGGCGCGGGCGCGCCGCCAATCCAGGAGTTCTACGATGCGGGCGTCCGCGTCGCGATCGGCACCGACAGCCTCGCCAGCACGCCGGATCTCAACATCTTCGCCGAACTGGCCACCATACGCGCGCTGGCGCCCGGCGTGCCGGCGGCGTCGCTCCTCGAGAGCGCGACGCGCGAAGGCGCGCGCGCGCTGGGCTTCGACGCCGACTACGGCACGATCGAGCCCGGAAAATCGGCGCGGCTGATCGCGGTAGCCCTCCCGTCGCCGAACATCGATGTGGAAGAATATCTCGTGAGCGGCATCGAGCCGCCACAGATACGGTGGATCGACGAGGTTCCCGGTGCAGGCCCATACGAGAACTGAGCAGGGAACCGGCACCGGGAACCGGCAAGCTGGA
>QHWK01000810.1 GCA_003223775.1 Acidobacteriota bacterium | reverse complement strand
CCATGTCGCGATTCGCCTTGCGGCCCGTCAGCTCCAGCGTCGCCGCGCCGAGGTGCGCCGCGAGATCGCCGGACGTCATCGCCACTTCGCCTTCGTGCGCTTCGGCGAGATCGCCGGCGAGGCCGTGCAGATAGACGGCGAGCTTGCACGCCGCCTCGGCGTCGAGCAGCTGCGCGAGCCATGCGGCGATCATGCCGGTGAGGACGTCGCCGGTGCCGCCCGTCGCCATGCCCGGGTTGCCCGTCGGGTTGATGAAGATCTTCTCGTCCGGCGTCGCGATGAGCGTGCGGTGCCCCTTGAGCACGACGAAGAGGTGGTGCGCGCGGGCGAAGTTGCGCGCGACGTCGATCCGGCTCCGCTGCACTTCGTCGGTCGACATGCCGACGAGCCGCGCCATCTCGCCCGGGTGCGGGGTGATGATGATGTCGCGCCCCTCGCGCCCGGTCAGCGCCGCCGGATCGCCGGCAAACGCGTTCAGCCCATCGGCATCCACCACCAGCGGCATCGTCGCGCGATCGACGAGCTGGCGGATGAAATCGCGCGTCGCCGGCGCCTGCCCGAGGCCCGGGCCGATGGCGACGACGTCGCGCGCCCTCTCGAGGAGGCGGTCGACGTCGCCGCCGTCGAGGCCATCGTCCCGCTCCTGGAGCGGAACCGTCATGTACTCCGGCGCCATCGCGGCGAGAATCGGCAGACAGCCGGCGGGCGTCGCCACCGTCACGAGGCCTGCGCCCGAGCGCAGCGCGCCGACGGCTGCGAGATGCGCCGCGCCCGTCTTCCCGCGGGAGCCGGCGACGAGGAGGACGTGGCCGCAGTCGCCCTTGTGCGCGTCGGGCGCGCGCGGCGGGACGAGCTCGCGCATGGCGACGCGCGTGAGCAGATCGAGCCGTGGCCCGTCGAGCGCGTCGATCACCTCGATGGGAATGCCGATGTCGGCGATGACGATGTCGCCGGCGCGCTGCTCGCCCGGCGGGAGCACGAGCGGCAGCTTCGGCGCGGCAATCGTGATCGTGACGCCCGCGTCGATCG
The DNA here is from genome assembly GCA_003223775.1 of Acidobacteriota bacterium. Lineage (GTDB taxonomy): Bacteria > Acidobacteriota > Vicinamibacteria > Vicinamibacterales > CAVVIG01 > QHWK01. The sequence continues at coordinate 1,322 of QHWK01000810.1, read as the reverse complement.
ACGGGCCGATCAGGTCGGGCGAATCAGCCGACAGCCCCGACGGCAGATCGATCGACACGACCGGAATAGCCGATGCGTTCACGTCGGCGATGACCGACTCGATGAAGCCGGCGACCGGCGCGTTGAGCCCGGTGCCGAAGATCGCGTCGACGATGAGCGTGCAATCGCTGACCTCGGAGAAGTGCAGCTCCCAGGCCTGGCTGTCGGCGATCTCGACGACGGTCAGCCCGAGGCGGCCGAGGATCTCGAGGTTCGTGCGCGCGTCGCCGCGGACGTCCGCCACGCGGCCGGTGAGAAAGACCGATACGTCGACGCCGCGCTGCTCCAGCGTCCGCGCGATGACGAAGCCGTCGCCGCCGTTGTTGCCGCGGCCGCAGAGGACGGCGACCTGACGGTCCAGCAGATCCGGGAAGAGCGCCTCCATCGCCGCGACGGCCTGCCGGCCGGCATTCTCCATGAGCACGAGCGACGCGATGCCGATGTCGTCGGTCGTGCGGCGGTCGGCCTCCCGCATCTGCGCGGCATTCAGGATCCGCATTTACGACAGTGTAACTGCTCGCCTTACACTTGTGTCCTTTGTTCCCCTTCGTGTCCTTGTTAGAATTCGGCCATGGCAGCGACGGTCAACGTCAATGGCCGCATCTCGGATCAGGAACACGCGGTCGTCTCGGTGTTCGATCACGGATTCCTCTACGGCGAGGGCGTCTACGAGACGCTGCGCACCTACAACGGGCAGCCGTTCCTGTTCGACCGCCACATGAAGCGGCTCCGCCGGTCGGCGGACATGCTGGTCCTGCCGGTGCCGCTCGCCGATGCGGAGGTCGACGCGCGCTTCCGGGAGACGATGCGCGCCGCGGGCCTCGGCGGCGCCGTCGATCGCGAGGCGTACATCCGGATCCTCGTGACGCGCGGCATCGGCGAGCTCTCCTACGATCCGGCGGCATGCCCGGCCGCGTCGGTCGTCGTCATCGTGAAGCCGCACGTCGATCCGCCGCGCGAGTGGGTCGAGCGCGGCGTCCGCGTCTCGCTCGTCGACGTCGTGCGCAACCACCCGGGCTCGGTGAACCCGCTGATCAAGTCGAACAACCTGCTGAACAACGCGCTCGCGATGCAGGAGGCCTTCCGCCGCGGCGGCGTCGAGGGCGTGATGCGCAACTACCGCGGCGAGCTCGCCGAGTGCACGCAGTCGAACCTCTTCATCGTCAAGAACGGCGCGGCGTTGACGCCGCCGGTCGACGCCGGGCTGCTGCCGGGCATCACGCGCGCGTTCCTGTTCGAAGTGGGCGCCGCGGCCGGCATCGAGGTCCGCGAGCAGGTGCTGC
>QHWK01000809.1 GCA_003223775.1 Acidobacteriota bacterium | reverse complement strand
CAACGCGAGATGCCGTTCGGGTTCATGGTCGACGTCAGCTACGTCGGCCGGCTGGGGCGCCATCTGCAGCGCGAGCGCAACATCAACCAGCTGGCGGCCGGCACGCTGCAGGCGAATCCCGGCGTGAACATCGCCGCGCTGCGGCCGTACCTCGGCTACGGGGCGATCCGCCTGACCGAGAACTCGGGTTCGTCGCGCTACAACGCGCTGCAGATCAGCGCGGATCGCCGGTATCTGAACGGGTTAAAGGTCGGCATCGCGTACACGCTCGGCAAGTCGGAGGACGACGCGAGCGACAAGCGCAACGTCGTGTGGAACACGTACGACGATACCGGCTTCTTGGGGCCGTCGAACTTCGATCGCCGCCACGTGCTGAACGTGTATTACATCTACGATCTGCCGTTCTGGAAGGATCAGGATACGCCGCTCAAGAACGCGCTGGGCGGCTGGCAGGTCTCGGGCGCGACGTTCTATCGCACCGGCACGCCGTTCTCCGTCGCGCGAACGAACGACATCGCCGGCGTCGGCGACGGGAATTTCGGGCAGCCGTACAATCTCGTCGGCGATCCGTTCGCCAGCGCGAACGGCAGCTTCTCGGCGGGCTCGGGCGCCGATCAGAACTTCTGGTTCAACCCGGCGGCGTTCGCCGCGCCGGCGGCGGGCAGGTTCGGCAACGCGCCGCGCAACGCCTGGTACAACCCGTCCGAGCAGCAGTGGGACATCGCGTTCTTCAAGAACTTCCGCGTGAACCGCGCGCAGCGGCTGCAGTTCCGCGCGGAGATCTTCAACTTCATCAATCGTCCCAACTGGAACAACGTGGCGGGCACGACGACGACGTCCGGGTTCAACATCGTCGATCCGACGAACGCGAACTTCGGGCGCGTCGTCAGCAAGAACGACGCGCGCAGGGACGGACAGCTCAGCCTGCGCTACATCTTCTGACCTGGCGTCACGCGAGCCATCCCACGGCCGCGTAGAGGCGGAAATCGGTGGCGAGCCGCAGCTCGCCACCGGCGGCCGCGTCCGCCTCTCGGATGCGCGCGGCGCCTCTCTCGAATTCCTCGTCGGACAACACGGTGAGCTGCGACGTATAGGCGCGATCGACGACGCCCGTCGCAAGCGCTTCGCCCGCCGGCATCGTGGCTTCGATGCAATCGGCCTCGAACGATTCGGTCCACGCGAAGCCGGCGAGCACGAGCTCGCCGCGGAGATCGCGGACGCGCGCGAACCGCTGCCGATCGATGTCCATCGTCTCGGGGAAATAATCGTAGACCCACCAGCTGTCGTGTCCCGTGTGCGGATCCTTGCCGATCGTCAGCAGGCCGCCGCCCGGCTTGAGGATGCGGCGCGCCTCGGCGAAGAAACGGACACGGTCCGAGAAATGATGGAGCGCGTTGACACAGAAGACCCGGTCGAACGACGCGTCGCGCCACGGCAACGCCTCGGCGCGCGCGCGAACCAGATGCGCGCCGCTCGAGGCCGCACGCGCGCGCGCGATCATTTCAGCCGCCGGTTCCACGCCGGCGACGAACCGGCGGCGCGACGATGAGGGCGTCTGGGACGCGAGCGCGGCGAGCCAGTGGCCCGTGCCGCACCCGACCTCGAGCAGCGCTCCCGCCTCGCCGACGAAGCCGAGGAGCGTGCCGCGGACGCCGGCGTACTCGTGGATGGCGTAACGTCGATCGTATCCGGCCGCGACGCTGTCGTAGTCGGCGACGCGTCCGCCGGCCGTCATCTACGCCTGCTCTGCCGGGAG
>QHWK01000808.1 GCA_003223775.1 Acidobacteriota bacterium | reverse complement strand
ATCCGGCTGCGCGTCGACTATCGGGTGTTCAAGCTGGGAAGCGGTGCGCTGAACTCGCCAGCGCACCGCATCTATGCAGGACTGAACCTGAAGTTCTAGCTACTTGCCGAGATCGTTGACCAGCGACAGGTTCACGAAGTTCTGCCCCGACGCGTACGAGTCGGCGTATTGCTTGTACAGCGTCTGGACTTCCTGCGGGAACGCCTCTGCGAGAATCGTCGACACGGTGTAGTCGGCGCCCTTCACCGACGGGTTGATCAGAAACACGTAGAGCACGTTGCCGCCCGCGGCCGGATCGGGCGACTTGAACACCTGCCAGCTTTTCGCCTGCTCCTTGCGCTCCGGCTTTTCGCTCTTGGCGAGCGCCTCTTTCAACTTCGCGCAGACGGCTTCGAAGTCGGCCGTCTTGTCAGGCTTGATGAAGTTCAGCACCATGCCGGCGTCGTTCGCGAACTCGCGCTTGGTGGGCGCGGCCTGCGCCTGCTGCGCGGGCGGCTGCGCGGGCGCGGCCTGCGCGAACACGGGAACTGCCGACAGCGTGCCGACGACAAGTCCAAGAGCAATCCGAAGCATCGAAGCCTCCTCTGTCGAAAGGGCGCGAAAGGGCGTTACTTTAACGTACTCAGGGCTACACGAACACAGACATCACCTCGTGAGCAAGGAGCATGCCCCGGCGGGTCAGCCAGAGGCGCGCGCCGTCGCGCTGCAGCAGGCCGGCATCGAGAAAGCGCTCGAGATCGGCGCCAAACCGGCGCCAGAGGTCGACGCCGTAGCGCGTTTGTATGGCATTTGCGTCGATTCCGTCAACCAGACGCAGCCCGGTGAACAGCGCGTCGCCAAGGCGCTCGTCGGAGGTTAGACACCGCGCGTCGACGGCCGGCGAGGCGCCGCGCGCAACTGTCTCGATGTACTCCGTCGTAGACGAGATGTTCTTCCAGCGCACGCCGTCCCGCGTCGAGTGCGCGCCGCAGCCGAACCCGAGCCATTCGCCGTCGGTCCAGTATTTGAGGTTGTGCCGCGATCGACGGCCGCGCCGCGCGGCGTTCGAGATCTCGTACTGCAGGAGCCCCGCGTCCTCGAGCCGCTCCATCGCGGCGACATACATCGTAGCTGCGTCGTCGTCGGGCGCCTGCGACCATTTCGCGCGCGCCATGTCGTCCTTGAGCGGCGCGTTCGGGTAGACCTCGAGGAGGTACAGCGAAAGGTGATCGGGCGCGAGCGCGATCGCCGCGTCGATCGACTCGAGCCACTCGCCGACCGACTGCTGCGGCAGCCACATCATCAGATCGAGGCTCACGTTGTCGAAGCCGGCGGCGCGCGCATCCTGATACGCGGCGGCGGCGCGATCGGCGTCGTGGAGCCGCGAGAGGCGGCGCAGCTCCGCGTTGCGAAACGACTGCACGCCGATGCTCAGGCGATTCACGCCGGCGTCGCGGTAGGCGGCGAGGCGCGCCGCGTCGATCGACTCGGGGTTCGCTTCGAGCGTCACCTCGCGATCGCGCGCGACGTCGAACGCCTCCTCGCACGCGCCGACGATGCGCCTCACCTCGCCTGGCTCGAGGAGCGACGGCGTGCCGCCGCCGAAGTAGATCGTGTCGGCTGGCGAGGGGATTGGGGACTGGGGATTGGGGATTGGTTGAGAGTTCGGAACCGGGGTGTCACGATGCGCGCGAATCTCGCGCACGACCGCATCCACATACCGGCGCTTCAGATTCGGGTCGAAGAGCCCGCGGTTGAAGTTGCAGTAGTTGCAGATCGCGGCGCAGAACGGAACGTGGATATAAAGACCCGTCATGGCTGATGGCTGGATGGTCGATGGCTATGGCTGATGGCTAATGGTATGGCTGATGGAGGTCTCCATCGTCCATTCTCCATAGCCATCAGCCATCAGCCATCAGCCATCAGCCATGACGCCCTTCACGATCCAGCCCGTCCGCCCGGCCACCTCAGATCGGCGCGGCCGTCGCGGATCTGCGCCTTCGCCGCCTTGTGCGCCCGGTTCGGCAGATCCTTCGGCCGCTTCTTCAACTGCCACAACGACACCAGATCGTGATCGCTCGCGTTCTGGGGCAGGTGCTCGTCGCGAAAATCGGCGGCGTCGATCTCGACCGTCGAGCACATTTCCTGCAGCCGCGATCGCATCCGAAACCCGATTCTGAACAGGAGCGAGTTCGGATCCTCCATGTCCGGCACGTCGGCGTAGTTCGACGTGAACAGCGTCATCCGGCGCTCGTTGTAGCGCGTGTTCACGATCAGGTTCATCATCTCCTCGACCCAGTCGGTCGGCCGCTCCGCGCCGAGATCGTCGAGCACGAGAAACGGACACTCCATCACCGGCCGGAGGATGCTCGATTCGCTCGCCTTCACCACCGGATCGTAGGTGCTGCGGATCGTCTTCAGCAGGTCGCGCGTGTCGTAGAAGAGCCCCTGCGCGCCCGTCTTCTCGATGACCGCGCGCAGCACGCCGACGGCGACGTGCGTCTTGCCGACGCCCAGTGCTGGTAGCGCTTGGGAATCTGCGCTTCGGCGAGCCGCTGGATCGTCAACCGCTCGCGCCAGCACGAGCATCGGACCACGCGCCGGATCACGCGACCCGACGCGTCGTGCTCATCGACAGGCTTCCATCCCGTATCGTCGCACTGCGGACAAGGCATCGACGGCGTCCGTCAATTCAGGTGGGAGCGCAGCTTCGCGGACCGGCGCAGCTTGTCCTTGGCGCGCGTCTCGATCTGCCGGACGCGCTCGCGCGACAGGTGCAGCCGATCGCCGATCTCCTGCAGCGTGCGCGGCTCGTCGTCCTCGAGCCCGTAGCGGAGGCGGACCACCTCGCGCTCCTTGCCGTCGAGATCGTCGAGCGCCGCGGCGAGCTCCTCGAGGTCGGACTGGTGAATCATCTCCTCGTCGGCCGCCGGCACGCCGTCCTGCTCGAGCAGGTCGCCGAGCTCGCGCGTCGAGCCGTCGCGATCGGCGAACGCGCCGCGGTTGACCGGCTCGTTGAGCGAGACGTCCGCCGTGCCGCCTGGCGCGCGGCGCAGCACAGCGAACAGCTTCGGCGGAAACGAGAAGGCGCGCGTCTGATCGGCGAGGACGTGCATCATCGACTCGCGGACCCACCAGACGGCGTAGGTGATGAACTTGACATTGCGCTCCGGGTCGAAGCGGCGCGCCGCTTCGATGAGCCCCAGGTTGCCTTCGTGAATCAGATCGAGGAATGAGACGCCCAGGCCGCGATAGCGCTTCGCGTACGAGACCACGAAGCGGAGGTTCGCTTCGACGAGGCGCGTGATCGCGAGCTCGTCGCGATCCTCGCGAATGCGTGCGCCGAGCGCGCGCTCTTCGTCGACGGTGAGCCGCGGCAGCTTCGCGATCTCCCGCAGGTACGCGCTGAGCGTGCCTGCATCGTCATCGCTGAACGCATACCGCCGGGACACGCACGAGAGCATACTACGGGTCCGAGCCGCCGGCCGAAGCTACTTGCGATGCCGCGGCATCTACGTGCGACGCTCGTATTACTTCTGTCGTTCGCCGGATGCCTTCTGATGACGGACGAGATCAGTAGGCGACGATTTAACGAGCGCGGTCGAGAGCCGCTGCTCCCAATCGTCGATGCCGCGCGCCATTTCGCGCTTGACGTACTCCATGAACTCGTTCACTTCGCTCTGCATCTGCTCGATCTTGCGGCGCATGTTGAGGATGATCTCGACGCCCGCGAGATTCACGCCGAGGTCTCGGGTAAGTGACAGAATCGTCTCGAGCTGCTCGAGGTCTTCTTCGGAGTACAGACGCGTGTTGCCTTCGGTGCGCGACGGCTTGAGCAGCCCTTCGCGTTCGTACAGGCGCAGCGTCTGCGGGTGGATGTTGTACTTCTGCGCCACCGCGCTGATCATGTAGTACGCCTTGCCGCTCGGTTTCTTCATGGCTTCGTCGGCACCGATCGATCGACGACGCCGTTCAGGCGGCCGAACTCCCGGAGCAGTTCTTTGGAGCGCTCGTCGAGCAGCTTCGGCAGCACGAGTCGCACTTCGACGACGAGATCGCCACGCGGGCCGCCGCGCGGCGACGGCAGGCCGCGCTCGCGCAGACGGAACCGCTGGCCCGACTGCGTGCCCGGCGGAATCCGGAGGCGCGCGGTCCCGTCGAGCGATGGCACGTCGATCTTCGCGCCGAGCGCCGCCTCGTGAATGCCGATCGGGATGTCGAGGCGCAGGTCGTCGCCGTCGCGCACGAAGAGCGGATGCGGCCGCACGCGCACGTCGATG
>QHWK01000807.1 GCA_003223775.1 Acidobacteriota bacterium | reverse complement strand
CCGTGCCGAACGGCGGCTGGCTCGACGGCGCGCTCGGCGTCATGGCGGCGCTCGAGGCGCTCCGCATGCACGCGGCGGCGACGCCGCCGGTGACGCTGAAGCTCGTGGACTGGGCCGACGAAGAAGGCGCGCGCTTCGGGCGCAGCCTCCTCGGATCGGCCGCCGCGGCCGGCAGCCTGAAGGTGGACGAGGTGCGCGGGCTCAAGGATCGGCAGGGCACCGAGCTGGTCGAGGCGCTCGCCGAAAACGGCGTCGCGCTCGACCGCATGATCGACGCGCACCTCGAGCTGAAGACGATCGACGCGCGCGCGTACCTCGAGCTCCACATCGAGCAGGGGCCGGTGCTCGAGTCGATGCAGAAGTCCACCGGCGTCGTGCTGGGCACCTTCGGCGTCGAACGGAACACGATCCGCTTCACGGGGCAGGCGGCGCACTCGGGGTCGACGCCGATTGCGATGCGGCGCGACGCGTTTCTCGCGGCGGCGCAGACGGCGCTCGAGTGCCGCGAGATCGCGCGGCGCCACTCGAAGCCGGGCGCCGGCGTCGTCTGCACGGTGGGCGTCGTCAACGTCGAGCCGAAGATCGTCACCGCGGTGCCGGGCGTCTGCGAGATGTCGCTCGATCAGCGCGCGCTCGATCCTGGCGTCCTCGCGGCGATGCTGCGCGACGCGCACGCGGCGGCGGCGCAGGCGGCGCACGCCAACAACGTCGAGGTCGAATGGCGGCCGCTGTGGCGCATCGAGCCGCGGCCGTTCCACCCGGCGCTCGTCGCGCTCTGCGAGGAGGCCGTGCGCGAGGAGACCGGCGATGCTCCGAAGCTGCCGTCGGGCCCGCTGCACGACGCCGCCGAGATGGTGCCGCACATGCCGGTCGTGATGATGTTCGCGTACTCCTCGAACGGCCTGTCGCACTGCAAGGAAGAAGACACGCCGCTGCCGCGCCTGGAAACGACGATCCGCGCGTACCTGCGCCTGGTGCAGAAGACCATCGCATTTGTCGCGGCAACCGCCTGACGCCGTGGACGGTATAATCCGCGGCGTGCGGACGCTCTGCTGGATGCTCATCGGCCTTGCCGCGCTCGCCTTCGCGGTCGGAACGGCCATCGCGTTCTCGCACACGACGTTTCTGCTCGAACCGGTCGGCTACTGGCGCGGCGCCGTCGGCTTCCTGCTCTTCGCCATCGCCCTCCGCGCGATGGACAGCCGGCCCTAGCGCCCGGCCGTATTCAACGGCGCGGGCGTTGCTCTATCCACGGCGCGCACCGGCTCCCCAGCCACTTTCTGGAGTGCGCGTAATGAAACAGCGAATTCTTTTCTTGGTGTCGGTAATTTCCGTTCTCGCGTGCGCGCAGCACACCGCTCAGCGTCAATCGCCGCCGGCAACCCCATCATTTTCCGACGTCTCCGTTACACGCCCCATCGTCTTCGAACGCAACTCAGGGCAGGCGCCGGCGGAATACGCCGCGATCGCAAGGACACCGCAGCTCGATGCGGCGTTTCACGCGTCCGGCGTCTCGTTCGGCGTGAAGGATCGGGCGGCGAAAACGAGCATGACGGTCGCGCTCGCGTTCCGCGGCGCGTCTCCCGTGACGCCGATCGAGGAGGCGCCGCTTTCCGGGCGCGTTCACTACCTGCGCGGCGCCGACGCGCGGCAATGGACCACCGACGTGCCCACGTTCGAACGCCTGCGCTACAAGAACGTGTATCCAGGGATCGACGTCGTCTTCTACGGAACGGATCGACAGCTCGAATACGATTTCGTCGTGGCGCCGCACGCCGATCCGGCGGCGATCGCGCTGACGTTCCGCGGCGCCGACTCGATTCGCGCCGGCGCCGGCGGCGACCTCATCGTCTCGGCCGCGGGCCGCGGCATGATGCACAAGCTCCCGGCTGCATATCAGGATCGCGGCGGCCGGCGCGTCCCCGTCGCCGCGTCGTACGCGATTGCATCCGACGGCGCCGTGACATTCGAGCTCGGCGATTACGACCGCTCGTCGCCGCTGACGATCGATCCGATGATCGTGCTGTCGCGCTTCCTTGGCGGCACCGACTCGGACATCGCCAAACGCGTCGTCGCGCGCAACGGCTTCGTGTATCTGGCCGGCGAGACCTGCTCGGCGGACTTCCCGACGCAGGGCGCGTTTCAGAATGCGCGGAGCGGCCTCTGCGACGCCTTCATCTCGAAATTCAGCGGCGACGGCACACAGCTCGTCTACTCGACCTACCTCGGCGGCACGAGCACCGACTACGCGAATGGCTTGGCCGTCGACGCCGCGGGCGCGATCTACGTCGCCGGCTATACCGCGTCGATCGACTTTCCGACGACGCCCGGCGCGTTCGACCGCACCTGCGACAACGG
>QHWK01000806.1 GCA_003223775.1 Acidobacteriota bacterium | reverse complement strand
GCGTTGACCCGTGAGCAGACGCAGTTCGAGCAGGTGGCGGCGTATACGAGCCGCGGCATGACGTTCACCGACGGCGCCTCCGCCGAGCGCGTGCGCGGGCGCGATGTGACCGGCGAGTACTTCGGCCTGCTCGGCATTGCGCCGGCGCTCGGCCGCGTGCTGAACGCCAACGACGGCCGGCCCGGCAGCGAGCGCGTCGTCGTCGTGAGCCACGATTTCTGGCAGCGGCGGCTCGGCGGCCGCGCCGACGCCATCGGCCGCGCCCTGCGGCTCGACGGCGAGAGCTACACGCTCGCCGGCGTCCTGCCGCGCGACGCCGGTCCGCTCGAGCAGGGGCAGGACTTCTTCGTTCCGGCGCAGTGGACGCCGCCGACGCGCAAGGGGCCGTTCTTCATCGCGGTCCTCGCTCGGCTGCCGAGCGGCAACGACCGCGCGGCCGCGATCGACGAGCTGCACCGCATCAACAAGCGGCTCTTTCCGATCTGGCGCGCGTCGTATCAGGACGACCGCGCGACGTGGGGCCTCAGCGATCTCAAGGCGCACGTCGTCGGCGACGTGCGGATCACGGCGGGCCTTGCGCTCGCGGCCGTCGGCCTGGTGTGGCTCGTCGCCTGCGCGAACGCGTCGAACCTGCTGATCGCGCGCGTCGCGAGCCGGCGGCGCGAGCTCGCGGTACGCGCCGCGCTCGGCGCGTCGCGCGGGCGCGTGGTCCGCCTGCTGCTCGCCGAGAGCGCGCTGCTCGCGTCGGCGGCGGCGGCGCTCGGCGTAGGCCTCGCGTACGCAGGCGTCCAGCTGCTGCACGATTTCGGCGCCGGGTATTTTCCACGGACGCAGGAGGTCGCCTTCGACGCGACCGCGGTCTGGCTGTTGATGTCGCTCACCGCGTCGAGCGTGCTGCTCTTCGGGCTGGTCCCCGCGGTGCACGGCACGGGCGGCGCGATGGACGAATCGCTTCGATCGGAAGGGCGCAGCTCCACCGGCAGCGCCGCCGTCCGGCGCGTGCGGCGGCTGCTGGTCGCAACGCAGTTCGCGATTGCGACGCCGCTGCTCGTCGTCGCCGCGCTGCTGCTCGTGAGCCTCCAGCAGCTCGGCCGCGTGGATCTCGGATTCGACACGCGCAACGTGGCCACCGGCGTCGTCCTGCTGCCGCAGTCCCAGTATTCGGATGCCGGCCGCGTCACGGCGTTCTGGGATGAACTGCACCGCCGCGTCGCGGCGATTCCCGGCGTCGCCGGCGTCGCGTTCGCCGACGGCCGTCCGCCGAACGACGTCAACGACTTCAACAACTTCGATCTCGAGGACGCGCCGACGCCGCCCGGGCAGTCGCAGCCGATCACGCCGTGGGTGGCCGTGAGCCCCGATTACTTCCGCGTGCTCGGCCTGCCGCTCGTCGAGGGACGGCTGCTCGACGAGCGCGACGCGCAGGCGCCGAACCTCATGGCGATCGTCGTCGATCGCGCGTGGGCGCGCCGGTTCTTTCCGCATGCGAGCGCGGTCGGCCGCCGCATCCGCGCGGGCGGGTGCACGACGTGTCCGTGGACGACAGTGGTCGGCGTGGTCGGCGAGGTGAAGTACGCCGGGTTGGACAAACCTGACGACGGGACGGTCTACCAGCCGATGGCGCCGCTGGGAATGTTGCGGGATCTGATCGTTCGTACGAACGGCGACGCGGCCGCGGCGATTCCGGCGGTCCGTCAGGTGATCCGCGGCATGGATCCGAATC
>QHWK01000805.1 GCA_003223775.1 Acidobacteriota bacterium | reverse complement strand
GAACAAGTGAAATTAAGAATTTGGAATTAAGAATTTGGAATTCGTGCCACGCCGTCCCGACGCCCGGCAGCGTGACAGTCGTGATCACGCATTCTTACTTCCAAATTCCAAATTCTTAATTGCGCGAACGCGCGTTCAATGCGTCCGCGCGAGTCCCGCCTGCGCGCACTCGTCGACGACGGTCAGGTACCGCTGCACGCTGTCCTTGCCGATGACGTACGGATTCTTCTCGCCCGGCTTGCGGCGCTCGAGCGCCGGGATCTTCGTCTTCGATCCGTCGAAGATCGTGTGGTTCGAGATCAGCACGTCGGCCCCCGCCTTCGCGGCGATCTCCTTGAACCGCCGCGCCGACTGGCTGTAGGTCTCGAACCAGAACCGCACCGGCCGCTCGGGCGTCACGTACGGCGCCGGATTCGCCATCCAGTTGAACGCCGTGCCGCCCCACGACGCGACGACGTGGCGCTCGCCGTGATCGGTCACGGGAAAGATCGTCGACAGCGTGCCGAGCGTGTGGCCGGGCGTCGAATAGATCGTCACCGTCGTGTCGCCGAGCGTGAGCTTCTGGCCGTCGGTCGCGACCATGTCGCGGCGCGGCCGGCTGCCGTTCGATCGATCGAGGAGGTCCCAGTCGGCGCCGCCGAGCAGTACGTGCGCGTTGAACTTGTCCTGCAGGTACTTCGCGCCGCCCGAGTGGTCCGAGTGCCCATGGCTCACGATCACGTACTTGATCGCCGCCGGGTCGAGCCCGAGCTTCTTGAGGCCGCCGACGACCTCGTCGTCCACCGAGTAGTCGAAAATCGAGTCGATCAGGATGATGCCGGCCGACGTGTTGATCGCCCACACGGAGTACTCGGTCTGTCCGACGAAGTACAGGTTGTCGAACACCTTCACCGGCTCGGCGTGCCACGCCTCGCGCGGCGGCGGGCCCTGCTGTCGGCCGCCGCCGGCGCGTCCGCGCGCGTCACCCCGCGGCGTGCTCGGCGCCGCTTCCGTGCAGATGCGGCTGAAGACGCCGGCGAACTCGGTGCCCGCGGCCGCCTTGGCCGCGGCGACATGGGCGTCGCTCCCGGTCTGCGCCGCCGCGGCGGCGCCGGCGATCGCGAACGCGACGCAGGCGGCCAGCGCGATTCGACGGATCGTGATCTTCGTCACGCCAGTCCTCCCTCTCGCAGTCCGACGCGAGTCGGCGCATTATAGCGGCTGCGGAGGCGGTATGACGGTCATGAGCCGGCGCGCGCTGCTGCGCGGCCTTGGAGCGATGGGCGCGGCGGCGATCATTCGGCCGCGGCGCGTGTTGGCAGCGGCATCGTCCATCAGTCCGGTGATGACGACGCTCAGCACGTACATGGCCGGCGCGCGCGCGCGGGCGCTGCCGCCGGAGGTCGTCGAGAAAGCCAAGCATCACATCGTCGACACGTTCGCCGCGATGGTGTCGGGCACGGAACTGCCGCCGGGGGAGGTCGCGCTTCGATTCGCCGCGACGCACGGCGAGACAACAGCGACGATCGCCGGCTCGCGCGCGCTGTGCGGCCCGATCGAAGCGGCGTTCGTCAACGCGATGCTCGCGCACGCCGACGAGACGGACGACTCGCACGCGCCGTCGCAGTCGCATCCCGGCTGCGCGGTCGTGCCGGCGGCGCTCGCGGCGGCCGAGCAGGCGGGCATCGGCGGCGACGGATTCATCCGCGCGGTCGCGCTCGGCTACGACGTCGGCACGCGCGTCACGATGACGGTCGGCATCCCCGGGTTCGAGACCGAGACGCACATCAGCACGCACGCGATGGCGAGCCTCTTCGGCGCGGCCGCCGCAGCCGCGTCCGCCGCGGGGCTGAGCGCGCAGCAGATGCGCTGGGTGCTCGATTACGCCGTGCAGCAGGCGTCGGGCACGAAGCTCTGGCAGCGCGACACGGATCACATCGAGAAGGCGTTCGTCTTCGCCGGCGTCGGCGCGCGCGGCGGCGTCACCGCCGCGGAGCTCGTGCGGCTCGGCGCGACCGGCGTGGACGACGTGCTGTCGGGCGAGAACAACTTCGTGGCGACGTTCGCGCCGAAGGCGAATCCGCAGATGCTCGTCGACGGCCTCGGCCAGCGGTACGAAATCGCGCGCACGAACATCAAGCGGTGGACCGTCGGCTCGCCGATCCAGGCGCCGCTCGACGCTCTCGAGCTGATCTTCAAGCGGCGGCCGATCGACGCCGACTCGGTGAAGGAGGTCGTCGTCCGCTGCGCCACTAGCGAGGCGGCCCTGGTCGACAACCGCGAGATGCCCGACATCTGCCTGCAGCACATGGTCGCGGTGATGCTGATCGACAAGACGGCGTCGTTCCGCGCCGCGCACGACAAGCCGCGGATGCAGGATCCGGACGTGCTCCGCGTGCGCGCGAAGGTGCGGCTCGTGAAAGACGAGGAGCTCCAGAAGCATCTGCCGCGGCGCGAAGCGATCGTCGAGCTGACGGTGTCAGGATCTGATGGCGCCGATCCTCGGCGCGGAGCGGTCGGCGGCGCTTGTGAGGCAGGCGCTCGATCTCGAGCACGCCGCGGACATCCGCGCGCTGCGGCCGCTGCTGCAGCGCTCGTAGGAGAACGACCCATCGACAGCTGGATGTCTGTCCGTCGATTATTCGTCCCGCACTGCGCTGTCCTTGCAGCCGCGATCGGCGTCTCGTGCTGTTCCAGTCGAATACGTGAACCGGGGAGTCCGCCTAGAGATCCGAGCCCGCTGTTCACCGGATTCGCAAGCGACCAGACCTTGAATCAAGTGACGCCGCGGCTACCGGATCGCGCGAGATGGCGCGTCATCCCGGATTCGAGATCTCCACGACGCGGGCGCTGTCCACGATTCGACGAATTGACGATCGATGTTCCAGCCGCCGACTTGGGGGAAGCGCGTACGTTACGGTTAGTGTTCGTCAACGAGCGTCTCGAAACCACGTTTTTCACGCCGCACGATTTCACACAGTACGCTGATGCGCTGCGTCTGGACGCACGGATTTTCGATCGGATTCCTCCTGCGAATTAAAGCCTCTGCGGGCTCCGCGTTGTCCGTCGTCCACGGCATCAGCGCTTCTCGTTCTCCAGGTAGTCCACCCACTGCTTGACGAGCGCCAGCTGCGGGCCGCGCGCGCGCGCGTATTCGTCGGCGTACTCCTTCGCGCGCTTCAGATCCTCGGCGCGGTTGTGGACGACGGCGCCGCCGGCGTGGACGGTGTAGTACCACTGCACGGCGTAGTAGCACGCTTCGCGGTCGTCGCGCTTCTCGTCGAGATAGCGCTCCAGCGTGCGCACCGCCTCGCGCCCGCGGCCGAACGTGCCGTAGAGCATCGCGAGCGGCTTGGTGAAGCGCGGGTCGGCCGGCCACTTCCCGACCGCCTCCTCGTAGATCGCGCGCGCCTCGCCGAAGTCGTGGTTGCGCAAGAGCGCCTCGCCGAGCCAGTGATAGATCTGCGAGAAGTCGCTCCCGTCGACGAGCGCCGTCTGCCACGCGCTCGCCGCCTCGCGATCGTGCCCGCCTGCGGCGAAGCTCGCCGCGAGGAAGGCCAGCGGCGCCGTCGCGTCGCCCTCCGGCTCGATCGCTTTCTTGAACGCCGCCTCCGCCTTCGTGTACTCACCGCCGGCGAGCATCGACACGCCCTGATCGAACGCCGGCTTGATGGTCGCCGACACGCGCGTCCGGAACGGCGCGATCGTCTCGTCGTCCACGGCGGCGTCGGCTGCGAAGATCGGCGTCATCGTCTTGTCGTCCACCGGCAGGTACAGCTCGGCGTCCGTCGACGTGTCGCCGAGCCCGTCGGCGGACGTGAGCAGCACCTTCGGCGCGGCAATCTCGAACGCGCGCGTGAGCGTCGCGACCGAGCGGCCGGCCGACGAGAGGATCGCGCGCAGGATGTACTTGCCCGGCGGGATCTGATGAATGGGGATCGTGCGGCTGAAAATCATCCGCGCGTCCCCGGCCTGCCGCGGCGGCACGTCGACGTTGACGAGCGCCGGCGCGTCGGCCGACGCCGCCACCTCGTACTCCATCGTCACGTCGTCCTGCTTGGGGCCGTAGGCCTCGACGTAGCCGTGCACGGTGCCGAAGGTCACCTGGTATCCGATCGTCGGCGTGAGCAGCTCGCCGACGTCGATCGGTCCGCCGACCATCAGCTCGCTGAGCGTCAGCCCGCCCGCCGACGGCAGCGCCGCGTGGATGACGTGCTCCACGGTGCCGACGCGGTCGCCCTCCACCGCCGCGAGCTTCAACGTGTACTCGCCGGGCGGGAGGCTCGCGCCGGCGGTGTACTGCAGCGCCGACGGCACGCCGGTCATCACCGGCAGCAGGCGCATGTCGGCGGCGCGGTTGTCGACGAGCCGGCCGTCGCGATCGGTGATCACATAGCCGACCGACACGACTTTCGACGCCGAGTAGTCGGTGCCGACGTCGGCGTGGATGAGCAGCTGCACCTTGCCGCTCTCGGGGCCCTGCAGCGCGAACGACGCGACGCGCAGCGGAAGCGCCGACGCGACGAG
>QHWK01000804.1 GCA_003223775.1 Acidobacteriota bacterium | reverse complement strand
CACGCGCGCGCGCGACACCTGCTGCTGCAGGGCCGCGCGGACGACTATCGCGCCGAGTTCTGGTACGACCATCCCGCCGCGGTGCGCGACTTCGTCGAGTACGCCGTCGCCGGATTGGGCGGGCCCATCTACTACGCCTGGGCGATGCTGCGCGTCGTCGCCCGCACGGCGCGGATGGTCGCGGTGCACAACGCGCGTGTCGCGGCGGATCTGCGCGAAGAATTCCCGGCCGCGCGGGTGGAGACGATTCGGCTGGGGACGCCTGCAGCGGCGGCGGCCGCGGCCGCGCGCGATCGCGTGCGCGCGGCGAACGGCGTCGGGTCGAACGCGATCGTGTTCGCGGCGTTCGGAAAGATCACTGCCGAGAAGCGGATCGCCGCGATGCTGCGCGCGCTTGGATTGCTCGCGCGCGACGGCGTGGATGCGCATCTGCTGCTCGCGGGCGACGCGTCCGGGTACCCGACGCTCGCGCACGATATTTCAGCAGCCGGCCTGCAGACCCGCGTCCACGTGACCGGCTACGTCGAGGATCGCGCGATCGGCGAGTACCTCGCGGCCGCGGATGCGTGCCTGTGCCTGCGGTGGCCGACGGCGCTCGAAACGTCCGCGTCGTGGCTGCAATGTCTCGCGGCCGAGCGGCCGACGGTGATCACCGATCTCGCGCACCTCGTCGACATCCCGCGCGAGGTCGCCCTCCGCGTCGATCTCCTGGACGAGGACGCGTCGCTCGCCGCGGCGATGCGCGCGCTCGCGTCCGATCCGGCGCGAGGCGCGGCGGTCGGCCGCGCCGGCCGCGCGTACTGGCTCGCGCATCACACCGTGGACGCCATGGCCGACGACTACCGCCGCATCATCCCGATCGCCGCTCTGCAGCCGGCGCCCGTCGTCGACGATCTGCCGTCGCACTTCGTCGACGACTACAGCGGCCGCGCGCGCGCGATCGCCGCGGCGTTCGGCGTGTCGGTGGACGTGCTCGCCGGGCGGGCACGGAATTAAGAATTAAGAATTTGGAATTGAGAATTCGTCGCCACACTGTCACCGCGTGACAGCGAATTCTTACTTCTTAATTCGTCTAATTCTTAATTTCGGTTTCCCACGCGTACCCCGGTTCCGTCGTCAACCGCGTGTCTTCCACCGGCACGCCCACTGTGAAGTGATACAGCGACTGAAACGCGTGGCCCTGCAGGCCGAGCACCTCGTGCACCGCATCGTCGAAAAAGCAGCCGATGCCGGTCGCGCGCACGCCCTTCGCCTCGGCCTCGAGATACAGCACCTGGCCGACGATGCCTGATTCCCAGAAGAGATGCCGATAAAAGGGCTCGCCGAACTGCTGCAGGCTCTCGTCGAAGCCGGCGATCATCCCGAGCGAGAAAAAACCGTCGGCGGCGATGTCCTGATCGCAGCTCAAACGCCGCGCGACCGCGCGGCAGTCGCCGCGCGCGAGCAGGAACAGCGGGAGATCGGCGTGCGCCCTCGTCCACAGAAACTCGCGTCGGCACGCGTCCCGCAGCGGACCTGCCGCCTCGTCGCGTCGCACGAAGAAATAGAGCCCGGGTTCGACGCCGATCACGCGATGGACGAAGAGCGCGAGATGGATCCGCGCATCCCACCAGAGCGCGTCCCACGGCGCGGTGTCAGCCCTCGGGATCACGCGGTCGAGCATGTCGAAGAACAGGTCCGCCGCGATCGACGACGCGCCGTCGAACGCGACGGCGCTGCGCCGCTGGAGCAGCAGCGCCGGCGAATACGGAACGGTTCGGCGGGCGGAACGAGAGGCCACGCGGGAGCACGACCGGCCGCGATCGCGCGTCGCGTCGGCGATTTCGTCGATGAACGTCCACTGCACGTGATCTTCGCTCAGTTGCGACGCGAGCCCCGTCCATCTCGCCGCGCGCGCGGCGGCCAGAACCGCGTCGCGACTGCCGACTGCCGACTGATTCGAGACCGGCGCCTGCCGGCCGATCGCCAGCACACAGCCGGGCTCCTCGCGCTCGGCGTCGACGTAATCCTCGTCGCGATCGATGCCCGTCGCGGCCGCGATGTCCGCGTGCGACCACTCGGGCAGGAGAATCGCGTCGCAGTCGTGCAGCGCCGCCGCGATGCGCACCGCCGCAATCGCGTGACCGAGATCGTGCTGGCAGTACCGGAAGGCGCGCTCCCCGTACTTCCAGGCCTCGCGCCAGTGGATCGACGTCAGCGCGACGAGAAACGACGGATCGTCGCCGACCAGGGGCGGCTCGTCGAACGCGCAGCGCCGCTCGAGCGCGTGGCGATCGGCCGCGTAGTGATAGACGCCGCCGGCGGGATCGAGACCGGCCGCCGCTCCCGCGATGACGTACGCCTCGGTCGGATGCAGATTGCCGCTCGAAGGGTTGACGCGCAGCGACCACCGCGCGGA
>QHWK01000803.1 GCA_003223775.1 Acidobacteriota bacterium | reverse complement strand
CGAGAAGTTCGGCGGCCGCTTCCTGACGCGCGGCGGGCGGACCACGACGCTCGAAGGGCCGCCGGCGAAGAGCCGCGTGGTCGTGATCGAGTTCCCGAGCTTCGAGCGCGCGCAGGAGTTCTACAGCTCGCCGGACTATCAGGCGGCGCGGAAGGTGCGCGCCGGCGCGGCCGAGGCGCAGTTCGTGCTCGTCGAAGGACAATAGACGCATGGACGGCGCCGCGGCATCGTTCGTGATTCTCGCGGCCGTCGGCGTCGCCGGGCCGTACGTCCTGGGCGTTCCGCCGCGCACCCACCGGGAATGGGTCTGTCTCGCGCTCACGCTCGCGTTCCTCGCGTGGCTGCTGCCGCTGATGGCGCCGCTCCGCTCGAGGTGATATGCGGACGCGCCGCTTCGCGCCGCGCGTCGCCGCAGCGATCGACGCGAGCCAGATCCTCGGCGTCCGCGCCGGCCGTGCGTCCGATCATCGGTTCATCGGCATCTGGGCCGTCGTGGTCGGCGGCCGCGTGTTCGCGCGATCGTGGACGCGGAAGCCGAATGGCTGGTACCGCACGTTCCTCGACGATCCGCTCGGCGCGATCGCGATCAGCGGCCGCGAGGTGCGCGTGCGCGCGCGACCTGTCCGCTCGGAGAAGATCCGCGACGCCATCGAGCGCGCATATGCGGAGAAGTACCCGACGCGTGGATCGCAGAAGTTCGTCCGTGGCTTCCGCGGCGCACGCCGCCGCGACACGACGCTGGAGTTCCTTCCCAGATAACGCCGGCGTGCAGATGATGCGCCTCGAGCTGCCCATTCGGACCCCGCGCCTCACGCTTCGCGATTTCGTGGCG
>QHWK01000723.1 GCA_003223775.1 Acidobacteriota bacterium | reverse complement strand
TGATCGTTCTCACGGCGGCGCTCTCGACCGCGATCGCCGCGGCGCAGCAGGCGCCCGATCGTACGCACCCGCCGCAGCCCGGCCCGCCCGCGGCGCTGAAGCTGCCGACGATTCAGAAGCAGAAGCTGTCGAACGGCGTGCCCGTCTGGATCGTCGAGGATCACAAGGTGCCGGTGGCGCAGGTGAACCTCGTCGTCTTCAGCGGGACGGCGAACGATCCGCCGGGCAAGTACGGCGTCGCGAGCTTCACCGCGGCGCTGCTCGAGGAGGGCGCCGGCTCGAGGTCGGCGCTCGAGATCGCGGACGCGGTCGATTTCCTCGGCGCCGATCTCGGCGCGGCGAGCGCGGTCGACGCGTCGACGGTCCGGCTGCACGTGCCGGTGGCGCGTCTGGCCGACGCGCTGCCGATCATGGGCGACGTCGCGCTGCGGCCGACGTTCCCGCGCGACGAGCTCGATCGCGAGCGGCAGCAGCGCCTGACGAGCCTGCTGCAGGGGCGCGACGATCCGCCGACGATTGCCGCTGTCGCGTTCTCGCGCGTCCTCTACGGCAAGGGCCACCGCTACGGCACGCCGCAGATGGGCACGGCGGAGACGATCAAGACGTTCACGAGCGACGATCTGCGCGGCTTCTACACGTCGGCGGTCCGGCCGGAGAACGCGACGCTCCTGGCCGTCGGCGATTTCAGCGCCGGCGCCGTCGTGCCGCTGCTCGAAAAGACGTTCGGATCGTGGAAGGCGGCGGGCGCCGCGGCGGCGGAGAAGCTGCCGGCGGCGGAGCCGCCGGCGAGGCGGCAGATCTACCTGGTCGACAAGCCGGGCGCGCCGCAGTCGCAGATCCGGATCGGATCGATTGGCGTGCCGCGCTCGACGCCCGACTACTTTCCGATCAGCGTGATGAACACGATTCTCGGCGGCTCGTTCTCGTCGCGGTTGAACAACAACCTGCGCGAGGTGCACGGCTACACCTACGGCGCGAGCTCCGGGTTCGACATGCGCCTCGGCCCGGGCCCGTTCTTCGCCGCGGCCGGCGTGCAGACCGACAAGACCGCCGAGGCGCTCACCGAGTTCTTCAACGAGCTGAACGCGATCCTGAAGCCGGTGCCCGCCGAGGAGCTCGCGCGCGCGAAGAACTACGTCGCGCTGCGGTATCCGTCGGCGTTCGAGGCGA
The DNA here is from genome assembly GCA_003223775.1 of Acidobacteriota bacterium. Classification (GTDB taxonomy): domain Bacteria; phylum Acidobacteriota; class Vicinamibacteria; order Vicinamibacterales; family CAVVIG01; genus QHWK01. Next base: position 1,542 of record QHWK01000723.1, on the reverse strand, counting down.
CGGGCGACATCTCGCGACGGCTCGAGGACGCGCTGGTCTATCACCTGCCCGACGACTACTTCGCGAAGTACGTGCAGAACATCCAGGCGGTGACCGCCGCCGACGTGCAGCGCGTCGCGCAGAAGTACGTGCAGCCCGATCGCGCCGCCGTCGTCGTCGTCGGGGATCTGAAAACGATCGAGCCGAAGATCAGGGCGCTGAACCTCGGTCCGATCACCACGCTCACGATCGACGAGGTGTTCGGACCGAAGCCGTAACAGAAGAGAATTTACACGCGAGTGCGGGCTCCGACAACGATCAGCACAATGCCGCCCGCGACCGCGGCAAGCCCGACGATGGGCGACAGTGGAATCGTCTTGTCCCGCTCCGTCGTCGCGGTGATCGGCCCGATGTCGAGCACTTTTTCGCGCTTGGTATAGGTGATGCCGCCGAGCGCCAGCGCCACGATTCCGAACACGAGCAGCAGCACACCGATGAGCTTCACGTCCACCTCCAGCGCTCGGCCATTGCATGCAGCAGGCCAGCGGCGCTGGTTCGTCGTCGCGGGCCCGAAGCCGGCGGCGCGCGTCCGGCTGATCGCCTTTCCGCACGCCGGCGGGGGGCCGTCGGTCTACGCCGGGTGGTCGCGTGCGCTCGAGGGCGAGCCGATCGAGGTCGTGGCGGCGCACCTCCCCGGACGCGACGAGCGCGCGGCCGAGCCGCCGCCGGCCGATCTCGACGCTCTCGTCGACGCGCTGGCCGATGCGGCGGCGCCGCTCGTCGATCGCCCGTGCGCGTTCTTCGGCCACAGCATGGGCGCGATCCTCGCGTTCGAGGTGGCGCGCCGCCTCCGCGCGCGCGGGCTCGACGCGCCGGCGCTGCTCCTGGCGTCAGGATCGCCGGCGCCGCAGCTCCCGCGCGTGGACCTCGGCCTGCGGTTCGTCGACGGCGATCCGACGTTTCTCGAAGCGGTCGCGTCCGCCTACGGCGGCGTGCCGAGAATTGTCCTCGAGTGCGGCGGCCTTCGCGAGGAGATGGTCGCGGCGCTGCGCGCCGATATCGCGCTCATGGAAACCTATCGCTGCATCGATGCGCCGCCGCTCGTTTGCGCGATCGCCGCTTACGGCGGGGATCGCGATCCGATCGTCGCGGGCGATCGCCTTGCCGCGTGGCGCGAGCAGACGACAGGCCCGTTCTCGGTCCGCCGCTTCGAAGGCGATCATTTCTATCTGACGCGCGCGCGCGACGGGCTGCTCGCCGACATCCGATCGCGGCTCCAGCCGCTCACATGACCCCCGCCGACGTTCGCGTCGTCTGGCGCGCGACGTCCACGTTGACGACCGACGACCTCGACCGAGCGCTCGCGATGCTGTCCGACGACGAACGCGAGCGGCATCGGCGCTTCAGATTTCCAGAAGACGCGCGCGACTACGTGGCAGCGCACGCGCTGCTGCGCGCGTCGCTGTCCGCATTGGCCGGTCGGCCGTCGAGCTGGCGCTTCGTTCGCGATGCACGCGGCAAGCCGGCGCTCGCCGGCGGCTGCGGACCGCTGCCGTCGTTCAG
>QHWK01000722.1 GCA_003223775.1 Acidobacteriota bacterium | reverse complement strand
TTTCGATCCGCAGGGCAACATCTTCGTCTCCGATGGATACTGCAACAATCGCGTCGTGAAGTACGACAGGAACGGCCGCTTCGTCGCGCAGGCCGGCAGCGAGAAGGCGGGCAAGGCGCTCGGCGAATTCAACCTGCCGCACGGTCTCCAGGTCGACGGGCGCGGTCACGTGTGGGTAGCCGACCGGACCAACAACCGCTATCAAGAGCTCGACAACGATCTGAAGCCAATCAGAGAGATTACCAATCTCGGCACGGGATGGACCGTATGCGTCTCCGCCGGACCGCATCAGTACGTCTTCTTCTCCAACTCGAACCCGAACGGCAACCCGCCGGGCTCATGGCAAGACACGGGCGAGATCTACAAGGCGGAATTGGACGGCACGATCCTCGGCAAGTTCGGCAAGCCAGGCAAAATCGCGCCCGGCTTTCAGGTGGTCCACAAGATCGACTGCCGCAACCCCAACGAGCTCATCCTCGGCGAAATCGAATCGTGGCGCGTGCAGAAATACATTCTGCAGCCGACGCCGCCGCGCACCGCGCGAGGAGAACGTCGATGAGGCGCTCCATCTACGCACTGTTGACTGCCATCGTCGCGACGGCGCTCCCGCTCTCCGCGCAGAACGCGGCGCCGGCGCTGAACTTCGACTCGGCGCCCACGCCGTTGGCGCTGCCCGACGACATCTACCTCGGCGAGGTCGGCGGCGTCGCGACCAATTCGCGCGGCGACATCTTTGTCTACACGCGCACCGGCCATCCGACGCTATCGATGGGAACGGCGCGGCCCTTCGCGCACGGCGGATCGCGGCTGTTTCAATTCGATCGCGCCGGGAAATTCACGCGCGAAATCGGCCAGGGACTCTACGGGTTTCTGTTTGCCGCGCAGGTTCGCGTCGATCCCCAGGACAACCTGTGGGTCGTCGATGAGATGTCGGCCATGGTCATGAAACTGGATCCGCAGGGCCGCGTCGCGCTGCTCCTCGGGCGCAAGGCGGAAGCGATTCAGAATCCGCCGCGTGCGGGCGGACCGGGCGGGGGCGGCGAAGGCGGAGGCGGCCGCGGCGGCGGTCCTCCCGGAGCGGGAGCGCAGCAGGACGTCTTCAACCGTCCGACTGATGTCGCCTGGGACGCGCAGGGCAATATCTTCGTCGCCGACGGCCACGGCAACGCGCGCGTCGCGAAATTCTCGAAGGACGGCGTGTTCGTGAAGTCATGGGGGCAGAAGGGTACCGCACCCGGCCAGTTCGCCGGCGTCGACAGCATCGCCGTCGACGCGCAGGGCAACGTGTACGCCGCCGACGGCGGAAACATGCGCATCCAGGTGTTCGACAACAACGGCACCTTCAAGAGCGAAATCAAGAACGTCGGCAACGCCCAGGCCATCTGCATCACGACGGCCGCGAACCAGGTCATGTATGTCTCGAATTCCAATCCGCCGAACGACCTCGACACGGCCGGCGAAATCTACAAGATGCGTCTCGACGGATCCGTCATTGGAAAGTTTGGCAAAGCAGGCAAACTGCTGAAAGAGTTCGGCACCGTCAACGCGATCGATTGCCGCGGCGAGAACACGCTCTACGTCGGCGAAGTCGGCAACTTCAGGGTGCAGAAGCTCACGATCCGCTAGTGGTGAGCTACGGCTTCCGGCCAGCTTCGGTAGCCGCCGTCGCAATCGCGACAGCGGGGCCTGGGCAGATCGCCTCGACGAACAGGCGTTCTTCGCAAACGGTCGCAGGTTCGCGTTCGACATGCAGCTCGGCAACGTGCGCGGCGACATGCCGATTCACGGCTTCGTCACGACGACCGATCGATGGAACGTCGTGGAAACAAAAGCCGACA
>QHWK01000721.1 GCA_003223775.1 Acidobacteriota bacterium | reverse complement strand
GCCGAGGTGACGACGGCGCCGTACTCGATGACGTGGAACTCCGGCAGCGTCGGCAACGGCGCGCACACGCTTGCGGCGCGGGCCCGTGATGCCGCTGGCAACCAGGCGACGTCGGCTGCAGTGAACGTCACGGTGAGCAACGACACGACGCCGCCGACCGTGTCGATCGCGGCGCCGGCCGGCGGATCGACGGTGTCGGCCAGCGCTGCCGTGTCGGCGAACGCCGCCGACAACGTGGCCGTCGTGGGCGTCCAGTTCAAGCTGGATGGCGCGAACCTGGGCGCCGAGGTGACGACCAGCCCATACGGCGTTACCTGGAATACAACCGCGACGACGAACGGCGTCCACACGCTGACTGCGGTCGCGCGTGATGCGGCGGGCAATTCGACGACGTCAGCTGCGATCAGCGTCACGGTCAACAACGTCGACGGCACGCCGCCGACCGTGTCGATGACGGCGCCGGCCAGCGGCGCGACGGTCGCCGGCACGAACGTGACAGTGTCCGCCACGGCGTCCGACAACGTGGCCGTCGTGGGCGTCCAGTTCCAGCTGGACGGCGTGAACCTCGGCGCCGAGGACACGGCGAGCCCATTCTCGATCACGTGGAACACGTCGGGCGTCGCGAACGGAACGCATACGCTGAGCGCGATCGCGCGCGACGCCGCCGGCAACACGGCGACGTCGCCGATCAGCGTCACGGTGAACAACGATCTCACCGCGCCGACGGTGTCGATGACGGCGCCCGCGGACGGCGCGACCGTCAGCGGATCGGCGGTCGCCGTGTCGGCGTCAGCGAGCGACAACGTCGCCGTCGCCGGGGTGCAGTTCCTGCTCGACGGCGCGGCGGTTGGCGCCGAGGTGACAACGGCGCCGTACACGATGGCGTGGAACTCGACGAGCGCCGCCAACGGCGCGCACACGCTCGCGGCGCGGGCGCGCGATGCCGCCGGCAACCAGACGACCTCGACCTCAGTGGCGATCACGGTATCGAACATCGCGACGGGCCCGCCGGTGATCGACGCCGTCAAGTCGGTGAACCGGTCGAACAACGCGACGACGCTCGTGTCGGGCGCCTTCTCGACGACGGCCGCCAACGAACTGCTGGTGGCATTCATTTCAGCCGACTACCTCGGGGGCACGAACACGACCGTCACGGGCGTCAGCGGCGCGGGGTTGACGTGGGTGCTCGTCAAGCGCACGAACGTGCAGGCCGGGTCATCGGAAATCTGGCGCGCGTTCGCGCCGACGACCCTGACGAGCGCGAGCGTCACCGCGACGCTGTCGCGAGCGGTTGCAGGATCGATGACAGTCGTCAGCTTCTCGAATGTGGATACGTCGGGTACGAGCGGGTCGGGCGCGATCGGTGCGATCGCAGGCACCAATTCGGTCGGCGGGCCGCCAAGCGCCACGCTCGTGACCACGCGGAACAATTCGCTCGTCTTCGGCGTCGGGAACGACTTCGACAACGCGATCGCGCGCACGCTGGGACCGAATCAGACGATGGTCAACCAGTACCTGGCGACGATCGGGGACACCTACTGGGCGCAGCGGACGACGACCGCCGTGGCGGCCTCGGGCACGAGCGTGACGCTCAACGACACGGCACCTGCAGGCGACCGCTACAACTTCAGCATCTGCGAGATCAAAGGACCGCCGCAGTAACGACGTGGTCCCGCGCCGGCCGACGCCGGCGCGGGACGCCTTGCCCGCGCGCGTCCTGCCCGGACGCCGACGCCACATGTCATCCGGGACGGCAACCCCCATCGCGCGGCGGCGGTCGGTCACAGGCCTCGAGCTCTCCGATCAGGATTTCGCCGGACCAAACGCGACGGTTCACGATAACATCGGTCCCGTGAAGACCATAACCAACCGCATGATCACGGCCGCTCTTCTCGTAGTGTTGGCCGCGACGGCGGCTCACGCACACGTCACCATTCGACCTCGGGAAGCCAAAGCCGGCGTCACCGAGACCTACACGATGCGCGTGCCGACGGAAGGCAAGGTCGCGACAACATCAGTGGAGCTTGAGGTGCCTGACGGCGTCACCATCAACAGCGCGCCCGGCGCCTCCGAACAAAAGAAGAGCGGCGACCGCGCGATTTCGATCACCTGGACGGTCGATATCGAGCCCGCGCAATCTCAGGAGTTGACCTTCGTCGCCAGGAACCCGACCGCCGGATCGGAGATCGCCTGGAAGGTGCACCAGCGGTACGCCGACGGGACGAGCAGCGATTGGGTTGAACCGGCAGGGAGCCGCCGAACCGGCCCGGTGACCAAGCTGATCGCCACTCAGCAGTCGCGGCGCACACGGGGGTAGAATCGAGTCATGTTTCGTGCGGTACGAATCGCGGTCGCCGCCGCTCTTGCTCTGGCGATCGCGGCGCTGCCGGTTGT
>QHWK01000720.1 GCA_003223775.1 Acidobacteriota bacterium | reverse complement strand
TGCGCGTGCCCCACATGTCGGTCATGCCGACGCGGAACGCATGGCTGCCCGTCACGTAGTTCGCGGCGAAACGCATGTTGTATTGATGGTTCGCCGCCGTGGTGAACACGTTCGCGGCGCCGTAGAGGACGCCGAGCGACGACTCGGTCTTCGAGACGACGGCGTCGGCGCCGAGGCCGTTGACGTTGTACGGCTCGGGGCCGAAGATCCACGTCTCGTTGTAGAAGGTGAAGCCGCCCTCGAACAGCAGCCTGTTGGTCGCCGGGTTCGTCCAGCTCGATTGCAGCAGGTACTCGGGCTTGTGCGTGAAGTACACGCCCGCTTCGGGCGAGTTCGTCGCGCTGCACTGGTTGCAGTCGACGAGCCGCTGGTTGAAGTGGCTGAAGAAGGTGACCTTGTTCTTCTGCGTCGCCTGCCACGTGAGGTTGAGCGTCTCGCCGCGCGTCCACGTGTCGCCGCCGACCGCCTGCTGCGACAGGTCCTGCGAGTTGGGCACGAGCGTCGCCGGATGGAACGCGTCGCCGTACAGACACCCTGCGGCGCTCGCGCAGTACTGCGGCGCGCCCGGCCGCAGGTTGGTGAACATGCCCGCAACGTAGCTCTGCGCCCCGTTGTAGCGGAAGCCGCCGAAGAACCAGAGCTTGTCCTGCACGATCGGCCCGCCGACGACGGGGTTGAAGTCCCACAGCTTCTTCACGCGGTTCACCGCCTTCAGGTTGCGCGCGATCAGATCCTGCGTGAGGTTGTCGCTCTGGAGGCTCGTGTTCGTGAAGTTGCCGAAGAAGTAGCCGCGGTAGGTGTTGCCGCCTTCTTTCGGGACGATGTTGGTCAGCACGCCGCTCGAGCGCGCCTCGGCGGCGAGGCCGCTCGTCGTCACCGCCATCTCCTGCACCGTGCCGGTGTTGACGACGAGCGTCGTGTTGTAGCCGCCGCCCGTGTTGTTCATGTTGTTGAACGGCATCCCGTTCATCACGAGCGGCATCTGATCGGAGCGGCTGCCGTGCACCGACAGCGTCTGGTAGCGATCGCCGCCGGTGCCGCCGACGTCCTGCGATCCGAGCGCAATCGTGACGCCGGGGACGAGGACGCTCAGGTTCTGGAAGCTGCGGCCGGTCGGCAGCGCGTCGATGAGATCGTGCGTGAGGGACTTCCGCTGCGTGACGCTCTGCGTGTCGATGAGCGGGCTCTCGGCCGTGACGGTGACGGTCTCCTCGACGGCGCCGACGCGCAGATCCGCGTTGACCGTGGCCGTGAAGTCGGACGTGAGCACGATGCCGTCGCGCTTGAGCGCGTTGAAGCCCGGGAGCGTGAACGTGACGGTATAGGTGCCCGGCGCGAGATCGATGATCTTGTAGTTGCCCTGGCCGTCGCTCGTCGCCGAGCGCACCTTCTCGATCAGCGCGGGGCTCGAGGCTTCCACGGTGACGCCGGGCAGCACGCCGCCGCTCGGGTCCTTGACCTGGCCGGCAATGCCGCCGGTCTGCGCGAACGCCGCGCCGCTGCCCGCGACGATGGCCGCGATCGTCAGCGCGACGCGCAGCCGCATCAGCTTCGACATCTTCTGCCTCCTCGGCGAAAAACGCTCGAAACATACGGGCCGCCCGCCGGCGGTGTCAAGCGAACACAGCGAAACCCCTCCTAGTTCGGAAAGAACGTGTACGGCAGGATCGTCTGATCGTTCTTCGCGGCGCCCGGCCGCGTGGTCAGGTACTTCTCCGCCGACAGCACGATCTGATCGATCGACACGCCGTCCTCGCGCTGCTGGATCCAGATCTGCTGCGGCCCGCCGCGCTCGAAGCGCAGCGTCGTGCCGTTCCTGTTCACCGCGCCCCAGCCATCGTCCTCCCAGCCCCAGCCCGACTCGCCGCAGCCGGAGCACTCCTCGAGATTGATCGCAAGGCCCGACGTCGTGCCGGGGCGGTACGCGGGCGCGCCGGTCGGCGCGTCGACGGCGCCGGTGAACTGCATCCACAACGAATCGTTGCCGGACGCGTTGCGGTCCGCCTTCAGCCGCACCCAGAGCTTGTAGGTCACCGTCGGATCGGCGACGAACTGCGCCGTGAAATAGTTCGCCGGGTTCGCCAGCGGCGCGGTGATCTTCGGGGCGCCGCGGTCCGGGTTGTACATCCGCGTCCCGCTCGCGGCGGAGGTGTCGGCGACGCTCACCCACGCCGGCCCGGTGGATTCTCCAATCGCGCCCGCGTGGAGCACGATTTCCTTCGTCGGCGCGATCGTCACCGTCTTGGTCGCCGACCCGCTGCCGCCGCGGCCGTCGGTCACCGTCACGGTGTACTTGTAGACGCCCGGATCGCGAATCGGCAGCCCCGCCTGATTGAAGTTCGAGAAGACGTGGCCGCTTTCGTCGGCCCACTGATAGCGCAGGGCGTGCGCGTCGGGATCGCTGCCGGTCGCCTGAACAAAGGTGCCTTCTTCGTCCCATTGATTCTGGTACGGAATCGTTTCGTCGGGGCCGGGATCGACCGTCGGCGGGTGGTTCACCGAACGCGGATGCCGCTCGCGCTCGTGCCGAAGTCGAAGAGCGCTGGCGCCGCGAACGTGCCGGCGCCGTGCCCGAGCCACACGCCGCCGAGATCGGTAACGACGTCCGCATGGCCGTCGCTGTTGATGTCGGCGAGCGCGATGGTGCCGAACGTGCCGAACGAGTTGCCGTCGGGATCGGTCGCAGGCAGATACGTCGGCGCCGGGAATCCGCCGCCGCCGTTGTTGAGCAGCACGGTGATCTGATCGTCGCCCGCGCCGACGATATCGGGATAGCCGTCGTGATTCAGATCGGCGACCCTGACGGCGTGGAGCGCGATGCGCGCGTTCAGTGGAATGCCGAGTGCGCCGAGGAAACCGCCCGCCCCGTCGCCGTACCAGATCTCGATGCCCGCACCAGGCACGACGACGACAACGTCCTCCTTGCCGTCTCGGTTCAAGTCCGCTGCAACGGCGGCCGATCGGAACCGGTTGAATATCGGCGCGGTTCTGGTGGCGCGGAAGCTGCCGTCGCCGCCGCCGAGGAGCGTGCGAACGCC
>QHWK01000719.1 GCA_003223775.1 Acidobacteriota bacterium | reverse complement strand
CGCTTCGAAGGGGTTGGCCGCGCGCACCTGACGACGACGATGCTGGAGCGGAAGGCGGCGGAGACGGCGCGTGAAGCGGCCGCGTGGATGAAAGCCGCGGCGCATCCGTTCTTCGTCTGGGTGCACTTCTACGATCCGCACGCGCCGTACGACGCGCCGCCGGCGTTCGCCGCCAGATTTCCGGGACGGCCGTACGACGCGGAGGTGGCCGCCGCCGATTTCGGCGTGTCGATGTTGCTCGACGCGATCGCGCGGGACCGCCGCGCCGCGACGCTCGTCGTCGTCACCGGCGATCACGGCGAGAGCCTCGGCGAGCACGGTGAATCGGAGCACGGGTTGCTGCTGTACGACGCGACGCTGCACGTGCCGCTCATCGTGCAGGGGGCGCGGGTGGCGGAGGGCGTCCGCGTACGGCGTCAGGTGCGGCACGTCGATCTGCTGCCGACCGTCGCCGAGCTGGCCGGCGTCAGTGTTCCGGCGTCGCTCGACGGCGTGAGCCTGGCGCCGCTGCTGCGCGCCGTCCGCCGAAACGATCCTGGATCCGATCCAGGATCACATCCAGGATCGGATCCAGGATCACATCCAGGATCGGATCCAGGATCGGATCCAGGATCACATCCAGGATCACATCCAGGATCGGATGCAGGTCAGGTGGGTCGAGTAGATCGTATGGGACAAGCAGGAAATGCCGGCGCCAACGAATACGTGTTCCTCACGCGCTGGCGGGTGGAGGGGACGTGCGGCGAAGTCGCCGACGTCCTCGGCGATCCGGCCGCGCTCGACCGGTGGTGGCCGTCGGTGTACTTGCGCGTAGAGGAACTCTCGCCCGGCGACGGACGCGGCGTCGGCCGGCGCGCGCGGCTGCACACGAAAGGCTGGCTGCCCTACACGCTGCGGTGGGAATTCGAGATCGTCGAGTCGCGCTACCCGCACGGCTTCTCGCTCGTGGCGTCGGGCGATTTCGAGGGACGCGGGGTGTGGACGTTCGACCAGGACGGTTCCTTCGTCGATATCGTCTACGACTGGCGGATCAGCGCCGAGAAGCCGCTGCTGCGCAATCTTTCGTTTCTGGTGAAGCCGCTGTTCGAGGCGAACCATCGGTGGGCGATGGCGCAGGGCGAGGAGAGCCTGAAGCTGGAGCTCGCGCGCCGGCGCGCGACGAGCGATGCCGCGCCTACCTCGTGTTCCGCTCCACGCGCCGCCGCTGAGTCGCGCCGGTATCGTCTTTCGTCACACCGCGAAACCTCTGACCCACCCGACCCACCTGACCCGCCTGACCTACTGCGGCGCCGGCGTCGGCTTGCCGTCGACGTCCACGAACGTGATCTCGTTGAGCGACGACAGCTGATCCTTCACCTTGCTCCAGTCGCCGACGATCGCAATCACCGAATTGTCCGAGCCGAAGATCGTCTCCGACGCCTTCTTCACCTGCTCCTGGGTGACGGCGGCAATCTTCTCGCGGTAGGTCTCCGGGTAGTCCTTCGGCAGGCCGAAGACGTACATGGTGTTGAGCAGGGTCGCGAGGCCGCCCTGCGTCGACGTCTGAATCGGGAACACGCCGCGAAGATACGTTTTCGCGCCCTGCAGCTCCGCGCCTTCGGCGCCGCGCGCGCGCATCAGGTCGATCTCCTTGAACACCTCGGCGATCGTCGGCCCGGTCACCTCGTTGCGCACGTCGGCGCTGAAGCGGTAGAAGCCGGCGTCGGCGAAGCCGGTCATCGCCGATCCGGGGGAATAGGTGTAGCCCTTCTCCTCGCGGATGTTCCGCACGATCCGCGAGTTGAACGCCCCGCCGAAGATCGTGTTCGCGACCGTCAGCTCGAACCACCGCGGATCGCTGCGCTTGGGCGCGAGGTTGCCGATCGAGATCGACGACTGGATGCTGTTGGGCCGCTGCACGAAGTAGACCTTGCGCCCGACGAGTGATGGCGGCGCGGCAAACGACGGCCTGGGCGCGTCGCCCTTCGTCCACGCGCCGAAGGTCTTCTCCGCCGCCGCGGCGATCGCGTTCGGCTCGACGTCGCCGACGACGAGCAGAATCGCGTTGTTCGGGCGATAGTGCGCGCGGTGGAACGCCTCGATCTTCGCGCGATCGATCGCGCCGAGCGACGCTTCCGTCTCGCTCGTGCGCGCGTAGGGGTGCTCGCCGAACACCGCACGCCTGAACTGCCGGTTCGAGAGGAACTGCGGCGACGATTTCTGCCGCGACACCGTCTGCAGGTGCTGCTGCCTGAGAATCGCGAGCTCGTCCTCCGGCAGCGTCGGGTTCATGGCGACGTCCCCGACGAGATCGATCAGCTGCGCCGCGTATTCGGAGAGCCCGCGCGTGCTGAGCGACGAGAAGTCCTGCGAGACGCCGGCCGTGAGCGATCCGCCCATCGCGAACGCCTGGCGGCGAATCTGCCGGCTGTTCCGCGTCCGGGTCCCTTCCTGCACGATGTCGGCGGCCATCTGCGCCAGGCCGGTGAGATCCGGCGGATCGCTCGAAAAGCCCGAAAGGATCGTGAGCGTGACGGTCACCTTCGGCACGGCGGTCTGCCGCGTGACGACGACGCGCAGGCCGTTGGCGAGCGTTTTCTCGACGCGCGGCGCGAGCTGGAACGGCCGCTCGGGCCCGACCCCTGGACGATCCTGCGCACCGGCGACGGCGGCAAGCAGCGTGAACGCGGCGATCGCGGCTGCGCGGTTCATTGCGCACCTCCGGCAGGCCGGCGATCGATCGACGTGCGGTTCGCCGGCACGAGATACTTCTTCGCCGCCTGCTGCACGTCCGCGGCCGTCACCTTCTCGAGCTCCGCGAGGATCGTGTTGATGCGGTTCGGATTGTCGTCGTAGAGCGCCAGCGCGGCGAGCAGATCCGAGCGGCCGAACCCGCCCTCGAGCGTGTCGAGGAACGACGAGCGGAAGTTCACTTTCGCCTGTTTCAGCTCCTCGTCGGTGACACCGTGCTCCTGCACCGCGTTGATCACCTTGTCCACGACCTTCAGCACGTCGTCGCCTTTCACGTCCGGCCGGTAGTCGACGCGGAACGTGTAGAGCATCGGCCCGTTGTAGTCGAAGTTGTTGCCGAGGCCGTAATTGAACCCGCCGGTGACGTTCGACGCGATCTGGTTCTCCTTGACGAGCGCCTGATACATCTTCGCGCTCTCGTCGCTCACGAGCAGCGGATCGAGGAGCGTCAGCGCGAAAAAGTCCTTCGTCATCCGCTCCGGCAGGTGATAGCCGAACGCGACCGCCGGCGTCCGCGCGAGCTTGTCGCTCTCGCTGAACGTCTTCTCCGCGGTCTGCGGCGGCTCCTTGATGTCGGGGCGCGCCGGCACCTGCCGCTGCGGAATAGCGCCGAAATGCTTCTCGGCGAGCTTCATCACCTCGTCCGGCGTCGTGTCGCCCCCGACGACGAGCACGGCGTTGTTCGGCGCGTAATACGTGTCGAAGAATTGCTTCACGTCCTCGAGCGTCGCCGCCTGGATGTCCGAGAGATCGCCGTAGAAGTTGTGCGCGTTGTACCAGTTCGTGTTCGCCTTCTGCGGCAGGCCGAGCCACTCGAACGCGCCGTACGGCTGGTTGAGCACGTTGACGCGCACCTCCTCGCTCACGACGTCCTTCTGGTTCTGCAGGTTCTCGGGCGTGAGCGTGAGCGACCGCATCCGATCGGCCTCGAGCCACATCGCGAGCTCGAGCGCGTTGGACGGCATCACCTCGAAGTAGTTGGTGTGATCGAAGCGCGTCGATCCGTTCAGCACGCCGCCGTTCTCGTTGACGATGCGGACGTGCTCGAACTTGCCGACGTGCTCCGACCCCTGGAACATCAGATGCTCGAACAGGTGCGCGAATCCGGTGCGGTTGCGCGGCTCGATGCGGAAGCC
>QHWK01000718.1 GCA_003223775.1 Acidobacteriota bacterium | reverse complement strand
CTCGGTGCCGGTCGACGTGCGGACGGCGGGCGGCGACATCTCGCGCCTCGTCGCCTCGTTCCCCGGCCTCCTCGTCGACTCGATCGACGGCACCGATTTCTTCGTCAGCCTCCGCACGATGCGGAAGGCCGCCGAGTACGTGCGCGCGCGGAAGGGCCCCGCGTTCGTGCACGCGCGCGTGATTCGGCCGTACTCGCACTCGCTCTCCGACGACGAGAAACTGTACAAGCCGCCGGCGGAGCGCGAAGCGGAAGCCAGGCGCGATCCGATCGTCCGCTTCGCCCAGTTCCTCACGACCAACGGCCTCGCCACGGCCGACGATTTCGCCGCGATGGCCGCCGACGTCGAGCGCGAGGTGAACGACGCCGCGCTGAAGGCGCTCGCCGCGCCGAAGCCGTCGAAGACCAGCGCGATGCAGTGGGTGTACTCGCCTGACGTCGATCCGACGTCGTCCGCGTTCGAGACGGCGGCGCGCCCGGAAGGCAAGCCGGACACGATGGTCGAGGCGATCAACCGGACGCTGAAAGACGAAATGGCGCGCGAGCCGCGCATCGTCGTCTTCGGCGAGGACGTCGCCGACGCGAGCAAGCGCGAGGCGCTGCCGCTCGTCAAGGGCAAGGGCGGCGTCTTCAAGCTGACGCACGGGCTGCAGCGGCTCTACGGCGACGATCGCGTGTTCAACTCGCCGCTCGCCGAAGCGAGCATCGTCGGCCGCGCGACCGGCATGGCGGTGCGCAAGCTGAAGCCGGTCGTCGAGATTCAGTTCTTCGACTACATCTGGCCGGCGATGATGCAGATTCGCGACGAGCTGTCGATGATGCGCTACCGATCGGGCAACCACTGGTCGGCGCCCGTCGTGATCCGCGTGCCGATCGGCGGCTACCTGCGCGGCGGCGGCCCGTATCACAGCCAGTCGGGCGAGAGCATCTTCGCGCACTGCCCCGGCCTCCGCATCGCGTATCCGTCGACGGCCGTCGACGCCGCGGGCCTGCTGCGCACGGCGATCCGCTGCGACGATCCGGTGCTCTTCCTCGAGCACAAGCATCTCTACCGCCAGACTTACAACAAGGGCGAGTACCCAGGCAGCGACTTCATGATTCCGTTCGGCAAGGCGAGCCTGCGGCGCGACGGCGACCACGTGCTCGTCGTCACGTGGGGCGCGCTCGTGCAGCGATCGCTCCTGGCGGCGCAGCAGGCGGAGAAGGATCACGTCAGCGTCGCGGTGCTCGATCTGCGCACGATCGTGCCCTACGACTGGGACGCGATTGCCGCGCTCGTCACGCGTACGAGCCGCGTCGTCATCGCGCACGAGGATCAGGTGATGTGCGGCTTCGGCGCCGAGCTCGCCGCGCGAATCGCCGGCGAGCTGTTCGAGCACCTCGACGCTCCCGTGCGCCGCGTCGGTGCGCTCAGCGCGCCGGTCGCGTACGCCCCCGACCTCGAGGAGGCCATCCTCCCGCAGTCGCACGACATCCTGAAGGCGATCCGCGAAACGGCGCGGTACTGACTCGGGATTCGGGATTTGGGATTCGTCGTGCGTTGTGCGGCGCGATTCGCGAATCCCGAATCCCTAATCCCGAATCCCAGACGGGCGCTCGCGTTGCTCATGAGCGCGCTCGTCGCGGCGACGGTGAGCGCGCGAGCGCCGGAGGTCCTGCGCTCGGTCGGCGCCGTGCCGGCGCACATCGCCGGCCGATTCCGCGAGGCCGCCGGATTCCAGCAGTCCGCGTCGGGCCAGTACTTCGTCTTCGATCGCCGCTCGCACGTCGTCTTCGGCGTCGACGCCGAGCAGTCGAGCGCGTGGGAAATCGTCCACATCGGCGGCGAGGAGGGGCGCATCATCGATCCGACGGCGTTCGCCGTCGAGCCGAACGGCACGTTCGTCGTCGCCGACGCACCCACCGGCCGCGAGCGCATCCAGATCTTCACGCCGGCCGGCTTTCGCATCGGCGGATTTCTCCTGCCGGGACGTCTGAAGGCGCGCGTCGTCCTCGACAGCAGCGTGCTGAACGGCATCGGATCGCTGCAGTACACCGGCACCTCGATTCTGATGTCCCAGCCCGAGACGGGCGCACTCGTCGCCGAGTACGACCTGAACGGCGGCGTCCACCGCACGTTCGGACGCCTTCGCGCGACGGGGCACGAGGACGATCGCGAGCTGCACCTTGCGCTGAACAGCGGCATCCCGCTCGTCGATCCGACAGGCGGCTTCTACTTCGTCTTCCAGACCGGCGAGCCGGTCTTTCGGAAATACGACGCGGCGGGGACGCTCGTCTTCGAACGCCGCGTCCAGGGACGCGAGATCGACGACCTCGTCGCGAACCTGCCGACGAAATGGCCGACGCGGAAGACCGCCGACGGCGAGGTCCCGCTGGTGCGGCCGACGGTGCGCACGGCGGCCGTCGATCGCGACGGCAGCCTGTGGATCGCGTTCGTCGTCGCCTACACGTACGTGTTCGATCGCGACGGCGACAAGGCGCGCGCCGTGCAGTTCCGCGGCGCCGGCGTCCTCTCGCCGACGAGCCTCTTCTTCGGCGCGAACGATCGCGTCCTCGTGACGCCGGGGCTGTACGCGTTCGCAAGGGCAGCACGGGCGGTCGCGCCTGTCGTGCCGCTGCCTGTCCTGCCGCGCTCGTGATCGCCGCCCGCCACCTCACGCGGCGCTTCGGCCCGCGCACCGCCGTCGACGACGTCACCTTCGAGGTCGGCCGATCGGAGATCGTCGCGCTGCTCGGCCCGAACGGCGCGGGCAAGACGACGACGCTGCGCATGCTCGCCGGGTTGATCGCGCCGACGAGCGGGTCGGTCGCGATCGGCGGCGTGCAGCTCACGCGCGCCAACGGCGCGGCGCTGCGCATGCAGATCGGCTTTCTCACCGAAGCGCCGGGGTTGTGGGATCGGCTGACGGTTCGGGAGAATCTGCGCGTGTACGCGGGACTCTACGGCCTCGCCGACGCCGACGCGCGGATCGACCGCGTGCTGGACCTGTTCGCGATCGCGGACCGCGCGAACGCGCGGACGGTGGAGCTGTCGAAGGGCACGCGGCAGAAAGCGGCGCTCGCGCGCACGCTATTGCACGACCCGACGATTCTGCTGCTCGACGAGCCGACCTCGGGCCTCGATCCCGAGGTGACGCGCAGCGTGCGGATGCTCCTCGACGAGCGGCGCGCCGCCGGCTGCTCGATCCTCGTCTCGACGCACAACCTCGACGAAGCCGAGCGGCTCGCGGACCGCGTCGCCGTCCTCGACGAGCGGCTCGTCGCAATCGACGATCCGGCGGCGCTGCGCGCGCGGCTCACCACGGGCCGCACGATCGTGCGCGTCGCCGGCGATCCGTCCGCCTACCTTCCCGCGATTCGATCGATCGTCGGTCCGGGCGTCGACGTCGCCGTCGAACGATCCTCGCTCGCGCTCCAGCTGCCGCATCCCGAGCTCCAGACGCCGGCGATCGTCGCCGCACTCGTCGCCGCCGGCGCCCAGATCCTCGAAGTGCGCGCCGAGATGCCGGCGCTCGAAGACGTCTACGTCCACCTGATGGGCGCCGACGGCGGCGGCGCGTAGGCGGCGCCGATGGGACACATCCGCCCGCTCCTCGCGAAGGAATTCCTCGATCTCGCGCGCAACAAGACGGCGCTCGTGCCGGTGGCGATCGTCACCGTGCTGACGCTCGCGCTGCCGTTCGGGATCGCGATCGCGATTCCGGCGATGACCGGCCACGCGCTCGGCGAGGACTCCGATCTCGTGCGCATCAGCCACATGGCGAGCGCCGCCGACACGCTGTCCGACGACGGCCGGATTCAGCTGTTCCTCTTTCAGCAGTTCCTGATGATGTTTCTGATCACGCCGGTCACCGGCGCGATGGCGCTCGCCTCGCACGCGATCGTCGGCGAGAAGCAGGCGCGCACGCTCGAGCCGCTGCTCGCGACGCCGCTCGGCACCTTCGAGCTGCTGACGGCGAAAGTGCTCGGGGCGCTCGTGCCGACGTTGACGATCTCGGGAATCGGCCTCGCGATCTACCTCGGCGGGATTGGGCTGTTCGCCGCGCCCGGCGTCGGCGCCGCGATGGCGAGCCTGCGGACGTTCCTGCTCATCGCGCTCGTCGCGCCGGCGTCGGCGCTCGTGTCGCTGCAGGCGGCCATCCTGATCTCCTCGCGCGTGAACGACGCGCGGACCGCGCAGCAGTTCGGTGCGCTCATCATCATTCCGCTCGCGGGGCTCATGGTGGCGCAGTTCTCGGGGTCGGTCTGGCTGTCGTCGCTGGCGCTCGCGCTCATCGGCCTCGGCCTGCTGGCGGTCTGGCTGGCGCTGACTTTTGTCAGCG
>QHWK01000717.1 GCA_003223775.1 Acidobacteriota bacterium | reverse complement strand
CGTGTCCTTCTCGCGCGTGAAGAAGAAGGTGTGCGGCGGCGGGAACATCGCGATCGATCGTCCCGCTCCTTCGGCGACCATCAGCCGGTTCTGCGCCTTCACGCGCTCCAGCGCATCGTCGACGACGCCGCCGAAGGCGTGTGACTGCGGATGCCCGCCCGTATCGCGCCACGCGACGCGCGGCGTCAGCGCAGTCGAGAAGCCTTTGAGGCCCGCGTCGTACTTGTAGGCGATCCACGGCTCGCCGGTCTTCGCGAGCGCGTCCATGCGCAGCAGGTTCGCGCCTTTGTACGCGGTGAAGCGCAGATCCCCGGCGAAGATGCCCATCGAGAGGCCCGGGTAGATCACCTCAATCGATTGACCGTCGGTTTTCACGCTGCACGACGTCGCGTGAAACGACGCGTCGGCGCGGCGGATGTCGGCCTCCGAGCGCGCGGGGCCGATGTTGCGGGCGCCCGGCGGCACGCCGGGAATGCTGTTGCGGCCGCGCGCGGCCGGCGCCGCGGCGGGCGTGTCGTTGACGCCGCGCGACGGCGGACCGGTCTGCCCGGCCGGCTGTGCGGTGCGCGCGCCGCGCGCCGCCGCCACCTGCCGCATCTCCGGACCGTCGGGCAGCACGAGCGGCGCATCCCAGAACGCATACCAGCGGTTCTTGTCGACGACCGCCGGCGTCAGCTCGACGCCCGCGCCGACGAGCGGCTCGGCCTGCTGCACGCTCATGCGGCGGATGCCGCTGACGACGTGGTACTCGGGCGTGAGGTTCTGCCCGACCGCGGCCCACGGCCCGCCCGCCTTGCGCACCGCGAGCTCGCGCACGGTCGGCGTGCCGCTCTCGATCGCGAAGCGCGCGCGCAGTTCCTGGTTGTTCTCGCCGTTCCACGCCACGACGAGCGCGTCCTGCTCGACGCTCGCCGTCAGCCCCGACGCGGCCTTGTACTGGCTCATGTCGCACTTCACCGCGTCGGCCAGCACGACGTCCGTCGATCCGGGCACGACGAACGCGGCCGCAAACGGCAGGATCGCCGCGGCTCCGAACAACACGACTGTCCTGATCCGCATCTCTCGTCCTCCAGTCACGCCATCCATCGCTTGCTTACTTCACCGCGAACACCCAGATCACGCCGCCTTCGGGCACGTCGGGATAATGGCCGAGCGAGACGCCGTTGATGCGCGACTCCATCGAGCGCGCATCCTGCCCCCATCCAGACACGACGCCGATGTACTGCTGGCCGTCGACCATGAACGACGACGGCGGCGCGTAGACGCCGGAGTTGGTCGGCTGCTCCCACAGCACCTCGCCCGTGGACGCGTCGAAGGCGCGGAACAGGCGATCGTTGGTGCCGCCGCTGAACACGAGCCCGCCGCCGGTCGTCAGGATCGGGCCCCAGTTCGGCGAATCCTTGAACGCGTGCGTCCACGCCTTCTTGCCCGTGTCGACGTTCCACGCCTGCACTTCGCTGATGTGATCGGCGCCCGGCGCGATATACATCTGGTTGAGCGTGCCCGCCCGCCGCCCGCCGTTCGGCGTGTCGAGCACGCGCGCGATCATCACGGCGCAGAGGTTCTCCTCCGTCGGCACGTAGACCATGCGCGTCTTCGGGTTGAACGCGCCGGGCTCCCAGTTCTTGCCTCCGTGCCACGACGGGCAGAAGCTGGCGAGCTTGCCGATCGCTGCGCGATGATCGGGATCGATCTCGGGCCGCCCGGTCTTCGGATCGAGGCGCGTGAAAATGTCCTGGTGGACGTACGGCTTGCCTTCGACGAACCTGATCTTGCCGCTCGTCCGCTCGAGGAAATAGAGATAGCCGCTGCGGGTGAAGTTGACGAGGCCGCTGATCGTCCGGCCGTTGCGCGTGAAATCGATCAGCAGCGGCGGCGAGACCTCGTCGAAGTCCCACGACTCGTTCGGCGTGTACTGGAAGTAGCCCTTGATCGTCCCGGTGGCCGCGTCGATCGCGATCGTCGACGCCGTGTAGAGGTTGTCGCCCTCGCGCTCGGACGCCACCCACGGATTGCCGTTGCCGACGCCCCAGTACAGCAGGTTGGTCGCCGGATCGTAGTTGCCGGTGACCCACGTCGCGCCGCCGCCGGTCTTCCATTGATCGCCCGCCGGCCACGTGTCGCTGCCGGGTTCGCCCGGCGCGGGAATCGTGTAGCACTTCCAGGCCTGCGCGCCGGTCGCGGGATCGTAGGCCGCCACGAAGCCGCGGATCGGACCGTCGCCGCCCGAGATCCCGACGACGACCTTGCCGTTGGCGACGAGCGGCGCCGCCGTCATGTAGTAGCCCTTCTTGTTGTCCTCGACTGCCGTTCGCCAGACTTCTTTCCCCGTCTTCGCATCGATCGCGACGAGCACCGCTTCGCCCAGCGCGAAGAATACCTTGTCGCCGTAGAGCGCGACGCCCCGGTTCACCGGCTTCGACACGCGCGCGTCCGGCGGGCTCGGGCTTCGATACCTCCACAGCTCCTGACCGGTCTTCGCGTTCAGCGCGATCACCTGGTTGTAGGAGGTCGCCACGAACATGACGCCGTTGTTGACGATCGGCGGCGCCTGATGCCCGTTGTTCATGCCGGTGGAGTCGCGATCCTCGGGATGCAGCAGCCGATCGTCGGTGACGGGCTGATAGCTTTGAAGGATCGCCGGCGGCGGCGCCGCCGGCGGTTGAACGGGAATCAGCAGCCCCGATGGCGACGGCTGCGTCGGCGTCCCCGGCGGCAGGCCGGTGGGGCGCTGCTGGTTCGGCTGCTGAGCCGCTCCACCTGCGACCCCGACGATCGCGAGCAACGCGGCGAGGCCATGCCGAAGCGCAACGCGCGGGCGCCGGCCGGTCGGATCGAACATGAGGCTCTCCTGAACCACTCCAGCTCGAACGGCGCTGGTCCGCAGATGTAGCGGCGCGACTATAACGTGCCGTTCGCTGCCCCCGTTGTAGCAAGTTGTCGCAGGCCGTCGGGCTTGCGATTTCCTTATGGCGGCGCGAGCGCCGCGCGGGCCCGCGCCAGCCCGTCCCGCGCGCCGGCCGACGCCGGATCGATCGCGAGCGCCTCGCCGAAATACTCCGCCGCCGACGCGGCGTTCGCCGACTGCAGCTGAAGCAACCCGAGGTTGACGTACGCGGACGGGTCGCGGGGATTCAGCCGAATCGACGCGTCGAACGCCGATGCGGCGCACTCGCGGCGGCCCGCGTTCGCGCACGCGACGCCGAGCAGGTTCTGCGCCTTCGCATGGCGTGGGTTCGCGGCCAGGAGACGGCGGGCTTCGTCGGCCGCCTCCTCGGTCCGTCCGCGAAGCAGCAGCGCCGTTGCGCGGTAGTAGCGGCCGTCGTCGCGCGCGGGGAACCTGGCGACGAGCGCGTCGGCGATCGGCTCGAGCCGCGCGCCGTCGCTCATATCGGCGAGCACCGACGCAAGCTGCTCGACGGGGCGCGGATCCTCGGGCGCCAGACGCGCCGCATCGGACGCCGTGGCGAGCGCGCCGTCGTAGTCGTGCGCCGCCGCGCGGACCCGCGACAGCTCGACGAGCGCGGCCTCGTTGCGCGGGTCGTCGCGCACGAGGGCCTCGAGCCAGCTGCGCTCCTCTTCCTGCCGGTTCGCGCCGCCCGCGGCGTCTGACACGCCCTTCAACACATCGGGATCGCGACTGTCGAGCGCCGCCGCGCGACGGAAGCTCGCGTACGCCGCGGTGTAGGCCTGCGCCTTGAGATCCATTGCGCCGCGCGCCTTCCACTGCCGGGCTCCGGCCGGGCGCATGACGGCGGCGACGGCCGCCGGCAACCGGCCGTCGGCGAGGAGCCGCTCGATGGCCGCGGTGTTCTCGTTCGCGGAGCGACCGTAGATTCTGCGCGGCGCGGAGAACTCGAGCGCCATCCGATCGTCGGTCTGCACGATCGCGGCATCTGCATAGCGCGCCAGCTCCGCGGGGCCGCCCGCGAACAGCGACAGCAGATCGAAGGCGGCTGCATCGGCGGCGATCTGCACGTCGGCCAGGCCCGCCACCGCCGCGGATCGCGATCGCGCCGCGATGTTCGCCAGGCCGGACTCGATCTCGTCGTCGGTCATCCCGACAAACAGCACGTCGCCGTCGCCGACGAGCCAGATCGTGCCGCGCGGAAAGACCGCCGCAAACGTGCGCGCGATCGATCGCAGATCGTCCGCGCTCATGTCGTAGGTGTGCGCCCACTGACACAGCACGCCGCCGGGCAGGAGGCGCGCCCGCGCCGCCTCGAAGAACTCGCGCGTGAACAGCGCGGCGACGCCGGCCATCCACGGGTTCGACGGCTCCGACACGATCACGTCGTATCGACGCGTCGTCAGCTGGAGATGCGATCGGCCGTCGCCGACGACGAGGTGCACGCCCGGCGCATGGAGCACGTGGTCGTTCTCGGCGGAGAACAACTCGGACGCGGCGACGACCTCCGGCGAGATCTCGACGACGTCGGCGTGGCGGACGAGGCCGGTGGCCATCGCCGATCCGAGCGTGACGCCGCTGCCGAGGCCGATGACGCACAGCTCGCGCGGATTGCGGTGCATGAGCACGGGCAGCACGCCGAGCAGCCGCTGCGTCAGCATGTCGCCGGCATTCGACGCGTCGATCTTCCCGTCGATGGCGAGCGCGCGCGTGCCGCCGAGGAGCCGGACGCTCACCGTGGCCGCGGCGCCCTCGGCGTAGTACTCGAGCCGGCCCGCGCGCAGGCTCGCCTCGAGATCGGCGGCGTCGCCGGCGGCCAGATACGGCGCGTACTTATACGCGCCGCTCGACAGCAGATCGCGATCCCATCGCGGGATGTCGACGAGGATCATCAGCAGAAGGGCGATCGCCACGAGACTCGACGCCCACGCGACGCGGCGCGCCGCGCCGAGCGGGCGGGACAGCATCCACGCGCCGACGACGATCGCTCCGCCGACTGCGCCCGCGCGTCCCATCGTCACGAACGTCGTTCGAAGCCCCAGGCGCGGCAC
>QHWK01000716.1 GCA_003223775.1 Acidobacteriota bacterium | reverse complement strand
TACTTGCACTGGAGCGGCCACTCAGTCAGCGGCAGTGAATCGATAGGCCCCGCCCATTGCGCGCCCGTATTGTTTAACGATCGCGTGGAGGCTGGCTCCGGCCGCGACTTGGCCCTGACATTGTCCTCGCGCTCCGTTAATGCAGCGGCGTCGCGATTCTCCGCCAGCAGAAGAATCTCTTGTTCTCGCTCGAGATGAATTATCGATTGTGACCGAGCGGGCCCTCCTCGGATCTCGCCTTCCCACTACCGTTCTCCAAACCCGAACCGGCGCGGCCGTAAGTGGCGCGTCTCGACGTCGGACCTCGGCCGTCGTCGAACAAATATATCTTGACTTCAAGTTATATTATGCCAATATATACGACGTCAAAGCGGAATTGCCGAGACCACAAGCGCATGACACAGCGACGAACCGACCAGTCGGCGATCCATACGTGGCTGGTGCTCATGAAGGCGCACCGGACCCTGACCCGCCACGCGACCCGCAGCATCGAAGCGCTCGACATGTGTTTGTCTGACTTCGCGATTCTCGAGGCGCTGTTGCACAAGGGCCCGCAGTCCGTCAGGGAGCTCGGCCGCCGCATCGATCTGACCAGCGGATCGATGACCGCGGCCATCGACCGGCTGGAAACGCGCCGCCTCGTGGCGCGGGCCGATCACGCCACCGACCGCCGCGCCTGGGTCATTCACCTTACGGCCGCGGGCAAGACGCTCATCACCAAAGTGTTTGCCGGGCATCAAGACGCGATGGAGCACGCGATGAGCGGGCTCTCGCGATCGGAGCGGGCAACGCTGACCGATCTATTGAAACGGCTCGGCACGACCGCCGAGGCACAGCTGACGCAAGAAAAAGGAGAGATGTCATGACTGCCACGCTCGACCCCGTGAAGACGGCACAGACCTACACGATCGACAAAACGCACTCGGAGGTGACCTTTCAAGTGCGCCACCTGCTGACCAAAGTGCGCGGTCGGTTCACGGAATTTGCGGGAACGCTGTTGTTCGACCAGGAGCATCCGGACCACTCGTCGGCGTCGCTGACGATCGACGCGTCCAGTATCGATACCGGCACGGCGGATCGCGACGCGCACCTGCGATCCGACGATTTCTTCGCGGTCGGTACTCATACAACGCTGACGTTCACGAGCTCGCGCGTCGTCAAGACAGGCGACGACACGTACGACGTCGTCGGCGGGTTGACGATTCGCGGCGTGACGAAGGAGATCACGCTGCCGGTCACGTACCTTGGCACGGCCAAGGATCCGTGGGGCGGTCTGCGGGCCGGCTTCGAGACGGACATCACGATCAATCGGAAGGACTTCGGCCTCACATGGAACGCGGCGCTCGAGACGGGCGGCTTCCTGGTCGGGGACGACGTGCGGATCAGTCTGTCAATTCAGGCTATCGCGCAGTAGGAGGGCTGAAGTGACCGACGCCAAACGGATTCGTGTCGGTATCATCGGCGCGAATCCGGATCGTGGCTGGGCGGCGCAGGCGCATATTCCCGCGCTCAAATCGCTCTCGCATGATTTCGAGATCACGGCGCTGTCGACGAGCCGGCGCGAGTCGGCCGACACCGCCGCTCAGCGCTTTGGTGTCCCTTTGGCCTTCGACAATCACCACGACCTCGTGAACAGCGAGGCCGTCGACGTCGTCGCCGTCACCGTGAAAGTGCCCCATCACCTCGAGCTGGCGACGGCGGCGCTCGAAACGGGCAAGGCCGTGTACTGCGAATGGCCGCTTGGCAACGGCTTGAAGGAGGCGGAAACCTTGGCCGCTCTCGCGAAGAAGAGGGGTGTCCTCGCCGTGGCGGGTCTGCAGGCTCGCTCGGCGCCGTCGGTGGCGTACGTGCGCGACCTGATCGCGCAGGGCTACGTCGGCGACGTGCTCTGTACCACGTTGATCGGGTCAGGAATGGGTTGGGGACCAACCGTGGAGCCCTACAACGCCTACCTCAACGACAAGCAACACGGCGCGACGATGCTGTCGATCGCGGTTGGCCACGCGGCAGACGCCGTCTGTTACTGCCTGGGTGAAGTGAGAGAGCTGTCGGCGACGACGACGATGCGCCGGAAGTCGTTCACGATCGCGGGCAATGGCGAACCCAGGCCCATGAGGATCGAGGATCAGGTGGCCGTGAGCGGACTGCTCGAAAGCGGGGCCGCATTCTCGATCCACTACCGCGGCGGCGTTTCACGCGCCACCAACTTGCTCTGGGAGATCAATGGCACGGAGGGCGATCTGCAGCTCACCGCCGCCGGCGGCCAAGCCCAGATCTTCGAGATGACTGTCCACGGCGGGAGGGGCGCGGCGTCTTCGCTCGAGGCGCTACCCG
>QHWK01000715.1 GCA_003223775.1 Acidobacteriota bacterium | reverse complement strand
CCGGCGTCGACGAGCAGCTCGGCGAGATCCAGCGGCGCGATGTCCTGCCCGGGACGCAGATCGAGCGACGCGGCGAGCAGGCGCTCCGGCGTCGTGACGCGCGGCAGCAGCGCGGCCGCCGACGCCACGACGACGCGGGCGGTCCCGCGCGCGATCGCGTACAGCGCGCGGGCGCGGACCGATGTCACGCCGATGTGCGGCTGCAGGCCGCGATACGGGTCGACTTCGTGCGACGGAAACGGCAGGACCGCGCGCTCGGTCGCCGCGTCGGTGAGGCCCTCGAAGGCCGCGAAGAAGAACGAGACGTCGGCGCACGCCTCTTCGAGCTCGGCATCGCTCGGCACGACGTAGAGCACGACGCCGGCCGGCATCGCCTGCGCCGCGGCAGCGACATACAACGCCTTCGCCGAGGCCGTGAGCCCCGACACGACGCGCGCAGGGATATCCATCCCGCTGCGCGCGGCGGCGGTCTTGAGCACGGCCCGCAGGTTCAGCGACGTCGTTGTGGACATGCCGAAACTTCCAGTGTAGCAAACGGTCCGCGCGACGTGTAAGGCGCGGCGAAAAAGCGGATCAGCGCCCGCGGCGGATCCGCTCGATGATCGCCGTGGTCGCGTGCCCCGCTTCGACCGGCACGCGGACGACCCGGCCGCCGCGCGCCTCGACGATGTCGCGGCCCACGATGGCGTCGTCGGCCCAGTCGGCGCCTTTGACGAGGACGTCGGGCTCGAGCGCCGCAATGAGCTGCCACGGCGTGTCCTCGTCGAAGACGACGGCGGCGTCGACGCACGCGAGCGCCGCCAGCACTTCGGCGCGCTCCACATCGGGCGTGATCGGCCGCGACGGCCCCTTGTTCGCGCGAGCGGAGCGATCGGAGTTGACGCCGACGATCAGCGCGTCTCCGAGCGCACGCGCCCGCTGCAGGTAGCGAACATGGCCCGGGTGGAGCAGATCGAAGACGCCGTTGGTGAAAACGATCGTCTCGCCGCAGGCGCGGCGGCCGTGAACCCACGCGATCGCCTCGTCGCGCGTCACCTGCCAGCCCGCGATCACCGCTCGGCCTTGAACGTCACGTTCGGCGAGAAGGTCCAGCGATGGCGCGGCCGATAGATGCCGACGTCGCGCACGCGCGACTTCACGCGAAACGTGTAGAGCAGGCGGTGATAGTCGTACGGGAAGCCGTCCCGCTTGTGAATCGCGACGTCCACCTTGTACGTGCCCTCGACCAGGTCGAGGCTCTCGATCGCGAACGTCGCCTCCCCGTCGCCGTCGAGGCGCTGCGGATTCAGCTCCTCGAGGTACGTGTTCGTGCCGTAGCAGCAGACGCCGTCGGCGTTGAAGATGCCGACGCCGAACACGAAATCGTCCACGGGATGGGCCGCGCGGACGCGGACGCGGATCGCCATCGCATCGCCGCTGTGGAACACGAACGACGGATGCCCGTCGTGGTCGAGAAACGCGACGTCGGTGATCTCGACCTCGCGCGATCCCCATCGTCCCTCGGTCGCCTGAAACATGTTCGACGTCGGATCGGCCGGCCGATCCGCGGGCTGGCCGCCGCCGTCGCGGCCCGCCTCCTCCACGGCCCGCGCGGTCGTCGAGGCGAGCAGGTGCTCCTCGCTCTCCTCCACCTTCGTCAGGTACGAGCCGATGACGCGCTTCGGATCGCCGTGATCCATCGCGCGGCCGGCGTCGAGCCACAGCGCCTCGTCGCAGAAGCGCTCGACGAGGCCGAGCGAATGCGTGACGAGGAGGATCGTCTTGTTGCGGCGGCGGAACTCGGCGAACTTGTCGAGACACTTGTGCGTGAACCCCTCGTCGCAGACGGCGAGCACTTCGTCCACGAGCAGGACGTCCGGATCGACGTGAATCGCGACCGCGAAGCCGAGGCGCATGTACATGCCGGAGGAATAGGTCTTCACCGGCGCGTCGATGAACTCGCGCAGCTCGGCGAAGTCGACGATCTCGTCGAAGCGGTTCTGGATCTCGCGCTTCGACAGGCCGAGCATGATGCCGTTGATGAAGACGTTCTCGCGGCCGGAGATCTCGGGATGGAAGCCGGCGCCGAGCTCGATGAGCGCCGAGATGCGGCCCTGCACGCGGACCGTGCCGCTCGTCGGCTTGGTGATTCCGGCGACGAGCTTCAGCGCCGTGCTCTTGCCCGATCCATTCCGGCCGACGACGCCGTAGGTGGTTCCCTTCGCCACGGTGAACGAGACGTCGGTCAGCGCCGGAAACGTCTCGCTCGGCCGCAGGTCGCGCAGGATGCTGCGCTGCAGGAGCGCGCTCTTGAGCGTGGCGAACTGCTTGCCGCTGTAGCGGCGATAGGCCTTCGAGACGTGCGAGAGCTCGATCGCGGGCGTCATCCTCACA
>QHWK01000714.1 GCA_003223775.1 Acidobacteriota bacterium | reverse complement strand
CGGCCTATATGGCGCCGGAGCAGGCACGCGGGAGGACCGTCGATCGCCGTGCCGACATCTGGGCCTTCGGCGTCGTCGTCTACGAGATGCTGGCCGGGCGGCGGCTGTTCGACGGCGACGACATGGCGACGACGCTCGCGAACGTGCTCAAAGAAGATGTGCGCTGGCAGGCGTTGCCAGCCGATCTGCCCGCGCCGATCGATCGCATGCTGCGGCGCTGCCTCGAACGGGATCCCAGGCGTCGGTTGAGTGCGATGGGCGACGCGCGGATCGAGATCGAAGACGCAATCGCCACGCCGGCGGAACCGGCTGCGGCGCCTTCCCGGCGCCGGTGGTCCCGCGTGGCTCTTTCCGGCATGGCGCTCGTGGCTGTGGCAGCGATCACCCTCCTGGCGGCGCGCAACTGGTTCGGAAGGCCAGCGGCGCCATCGCCGCCGGATACTCGCGTCGTCCGTCTCACAGAGTTTCCCGGGCTCGAGGAATCTCCGGCGATTTCACCAGACGGCAGGTCGATGGCGTTCACCGCAGGCGTGGGTGGCAAACGACAGGTCTTCGTGCAGCTCATCGCCGGCGGCGCTCCGCTGCAAATCACGCGCGATGCAGCCGAACACGAATCCCCTCGGTGGTCGCCGGACTCGGGCTCGATTCTGTATTTTTCGCCGGCCGTATCGGGAACTGTCCAGGGGAGCATCTGGGAGATTCCGGCGCTTGGCGGCGTGCCGCGTCGCGTGGTCAACAGCATCGGAAGCGTCGACGTCAGTCAAAAGGATGGGCGGCTTGCGCTCTTCCGGCTGGCGAAGCAGAGCATCCAGCTGGTCACCGCGCCGGCGGACGGTTCCAGATTCGACGTCGTCGCCGAGTTCGCGCCCGTTACCTATTACTTGTTTCCACGCTGGTCGCCGGACGGCAGATGGATCGCCTTTCAGCAGGGCGACAGTATCAGGTTCGACGTCTTCGTGGTGCCGGCTGCTGGAGGCGCACCGCGCCGGTTGACACACGACAACAACATGATGAGCGGGTTTGCCTGGCTGCCCGATAGTACTGGCATCGTCTACAGCTCGAGCCGCGGTGGCACGATGCCTTACTTGCCGACGTTAGGGCTGTGGCAGGTGACTTTGCGTGATGGAAGTGTGCGGCAGATAACTTCGGGCGAAATGTCGTATGTGAGTCCAGACATTTCCAAGAGCGGGGCAATATTAGTCGGCCGTATGAAGCTGCAGAGCGACATCTGGAAGTTTCCCGTCGACGGCCTGCCCGCGGAGAACGTGCGCCGCGGCATTCGTGTGACGCGACAGACTGGGCAGGTTCTCACACCCACGGCCGGCCCAGGCGACAAAGAGGTCGCGTTTCTCTCCGACAGCGGTGGTCATGCAAACCTATGGGTCGCGAGCACAGATAGTGGTGCGCTGCGCCAGATCACTCACGAGCGCGATCCGAACGTGGCCATGGGCGTGCCGGTATGGTCCCCCAATGGCGACGCCATCGCGTTTGTGTCCTCGCGCGGCAACGAGGGGCTGACGTTTGGAGTCTGGCTGGTCGATTCGGATGGAAGCAACTTGCGCAACGTCGCGAACCCCGCTCTCGGCGCAGCCTGGTCGCCGGACAGTCGCTGGGTGTATTTCTCGACTCGCGACGGAGCGGCAGCCACGGCGGTTGTGCTGAAGAAAGTTCCCGTGGACGGAGGGCCCGCCGTCACCGTGACGACCGAGCACGTGCGCAACGTGATCGGATTACATGGAACCACTCTGTACTATCTGATCGATCGGTCGCTCGCCGACGGCACCCCCGAATTCGAGGTCCGAACCGCCACGCCCGAGGACGCACCGTTTCGCGTGCTCGCAAGGATTCCAGCGTCGCGTGTGCCGATCTGGCAGATCGTGAATCCGGCGTTGTCGCCCGACGGCAAATGGCTGGCGCAAGCGCTGACGGACGGATTTACCACCAATATTTGGGCGCTCTCGACCACGACCGGCGAATGGCGTCAGATTACCGATTTCGGCGAGCGCGCGACATTCATCGCCCGCCGAGTGTCATGGTCGTTCGACGGGCGAGCCATCCTGGCCGCGGTCGCGGAGGGCGATTCCGACATCGTTTTGCTGGAAGGACTGCTGACTCCCGGGCGCCAGTGAACGAAACGGGATCAGATCCGCTCATGACGGCCGCCTCACACTCGCATTCCCACACCCACCGCAAGACGCTGTTCCAATTGGCGTAAGCATGGTCCATCAGATAAGCCCTGACTGACGCCGAAGGGTGTACAAACCGGCTGTTGCAGTGCGGCTGAGTTTGACGCGCCACAGGCTCGGCGCTATCGTGCGTTCATCGCCAGTGCTCCGAGAGAGCAACCTCCACTTCGCGGCCACCGCATGTGGAGCGCGCATCCGATCGACGATCTGTGATCTCGATCGAGCGCATTGCAGCAACGAAGTTCCGTTCCGATGGCATGAGACCACGGACGACGCGGAACTTCACTTGAAGACCGTCGGTCCCGGGGAACGCGAGCTCCAGTAGCCAGCGTTCGACGACGGCAGCGCTCACCGACTCGCGATCTGTGATCCGAGTCGTCGAGATGCTCGCGCTGGGTCGAACGACGATTCCCGAATCGTCGCCAACACCGCGGCGGGCTCCGCTCCCGCGGT
>QHWK01000713.1 GCA_003223775.1 Acidobacteriota bacterium | reverse complement strand
ATCGCCGTCACGGTGCCGCCGTGCAGCTCGACGACGGCGCGGACGATGCCGAGGCCGAGTCCCAGGCCGCCGTACTGGCGCGTCATGCTGCTGTCGCCCTGGCGGAAGCGCTCGAAGAGATGCGACGCCACCGGCGGCGCAAAGCCGACGCCATTGTCGGAGACGGTCAGCCGCAGCTCGCCGGCGGTCGAGGTGAGGCGTACGTCCACCTGGCCGCCGCTCTTCGTGAACTTGATCGCGTTCGAGACGAGATTCCAGACGACCTGCTGCAGGCGATCGGGATCGGCGGCGATCAGCTGCGGCGTCGGCTCGAGCGACGTCACGACGTGGAGGCGCTTCGCGTCGGCCGCCGGCCGCAGCGACTCGACGGCGGCTTCGACGAGGGACTTCACCGAGGTCGGCTGCATCGTGAGCTCCAGCCTGCCGGAGACGATGCGCGAGGTGTCGAGCAGATCCTCGATCACGCGTGACTGCGCCCACCCCGCGCGCTCGATCGCCTGCACCGCGTGCATCGTCTGCAGGGCATCGAGCTTCCCACTGGCGAGCAGGCGCGCCCAACCGAGGACGGAGTTGAGCGGCGTGCGCAGCTCGTGCGACAGCGTCGCGAGGAACTCGTCCTTCAACCGGTTCGCCGCTTCCGTCTGCCGCGACTGCTCGTCGGCCGTGCGCAGCAGCGTGGCATAGTAGTCGGCCACTGTCTCGATGTTCCGGCGAAGCTGATGCGACACGAACGCGCCGATCGCGACGCCAATCACCGCGATGACGACGGCGAGCAGAATCGACCCGACATGTTCGATATCCCAGACGAGCACGGCCGCGAGCACGCCGATCGTGACAAACGGCGTGACGATGAGGCGAACGAGTTGCGGCGGCGTGTAGCCGGGCATGGCGTTTCTTTCTGCAAGCTCGTGGCCTCTCCCGAGCTCATCGGCTCGGCGATTCGCGGTATTGGCTCAACTCTTGAACCCCGGATGCCCATGGCAGCGACGATCGTTCGTGTGGCCGCGCTGGCCGACCTCCATTGCACCAAGGCGTCTCAGGGCGCGCTCCAGCCGCTCTTCGCCCGCGTGAACGAGGCCGCTGATATTGCCGTGTTCGCCGGCGATCTCACCGATTACGGCCTGCCCGAGGAGGCCGCCGTGCTCGCGAAGGAGCTGACCGCGCTGCGGGTGCCGGCGGCGGCCGTGCTCGGCAATCACGATGTCGAATCCGGCAAGTCGGGAGAGGTCGTGCACATGCTGCGCGACGCGGGCATGCAGATACTCGACGGCGATGCGTGCGAGCTTGCGGGCGTCGGCATCGCCGGCGTCAAAGGATTCGGCGGCGGCTTCGGCCGCCATGCGCTCGCGCCCTGGGGCGAGGGCATCATCAAGCAGTTCGTGCGCGAGGCGGTGGACGAGGCGTTGAAGCTCGAGGCCGCGCTCGCGCGGCTGCGCACGAAGCATATCGTCGCGCTGCTGCACTACTCGCCGATTCAGGGGACCGTCGACGGCGAGCCGCTCGAGATCTACGCGTTCCTCGGATCGAGCCGCCTCGAGGAGCCGATCGGCCGCTACCCGGTGTCGGTCGTCTTCCACGGCCACGCGCACCGCGGCCAGCTCGAAGGCCGCACCAGGGGAGGCGTCCCGGTCTACAACGTGTCGATGCCGCTGCTCTCGCGCTCGTTCGCCGACCGCCCGCCGTTCCGCGTGTTCGAGGTGCCGATGGGAGAGGCCGGCGCGGAGCCGGTGGCGACGCTGGCGCGCGGCCGCCGCGCGACCGACGCGATCGCGTCCTGAGGAGCCCATGGAAACATCGACCGCCCGGGCCGTCAACGATCCGGCCGCCGAGTTCTACATCGACGCGGTGCGGAAGCTGCAGGACACCGGCATCCCGTTCCTCGTCGGCGGCGCGTTCGCGTTCTCACACTACTCGCACGTGCCGCGCGACACGAAGGACATCGACGTCTTCGTGAAGACGGAGGACTGCCCGCGCGTGCTCGAGGCGTTCGACCGCCTCGGCTACGAGACGGAGACTCCGTTTCCGCACTGGCTCGGGAAGATCCACAACGGCGATCATTTCATGGACGTCATCTTCAACTCGGGCAACGGCATCGCCCGCGTGGACGATCTGTGGTTCGATCACGCGCCGCGCGTGAATGTGCTCGGGCTGATCGTGCGGCTGTCGCCGGTGGAGGAGATGATCTGGTCGAAGGCCTTCATCCAGGAGCGCGAGCGCTTCGACGGCGCCGACGTCATGCACCTGCTGCGCGAGACCGGCCCGTCGCTCGACTGGCCGCGGCTGCTGATGCGGTTCGGCGACTACTGGCGCGTGCTCCTCAGCCAGCTGATCATGTTCGGTTTCGTGTACCCCGACAAGCGCCAGAACATTCCGACGTGGGTGATGGACGAACTCCTGCGGCGCCTGAGCGTCAGCCGTCCCAACCTGCA
>QHWK01000712.1 GCA_003223775.1 Acidobacteriota bacterium | reverse complement strand
CCCGAGCTACGAACCGTTCAAAACCGCCCTGCAGGCGTATGTAGATCAGACGCAGCCCTACCGTAAGCAGGCCGCGCAGGAAGCCGAAAAAGTGCCGGGGAAGGCGGCGCCGGCCGCCGGCGCCGAGCAGTCGGTCCGCACGCGCCAGAACGCGCTGGCCGACGCGCTGCGGTCGCGGCTGCGGACGAACGCGAAGCAGGGCGATCTGTTCACGCCGACGGTCACGACGGAAATCAAGAAAGAGCTGGCGAGCATGTTCAGCTCGCCGCAGCGCGATCTGCTGCTCGACGAGCTCGCGGAGCAGAACAACACGCCGCCCAACGCGCCGGCGCCGACGATCAACCAGCGGCTCGAGGCGCCGCGCGTGCCGCCGCGGCTGATGGAGGTGCTGCCGCCGCTGCCGAAGCAGCTCGAATACGACTTCGCGGGCCGTTCGCTCGTGCTGCGCGACGTCGACGCCGATCTCGTCGTCGACTTCATCCCCGACGCGCTGCCGCAGCAGACACCGACCTCCGGCGGCGGCGAGAGCGCCGCGAAGCCGCAGCCGCCCGGCGCGGTGTCGCCGCTGCCGATGCCGGAGATCCGCGGCGGAACGGTCTTCGCGCTGATGGGCGACAGCGGATCGGGCGACGAGTCGCAGCAGGCCGTCGCGCAGGCGATGCTCACCTACTTCAACACCGCGCGCCACTTCCCGTTCGTCGTCATGCTCGGCGACAACCTGTACGACGACGATTACACGAACGAGTTCCTGACGCCGTACAAGCCGCTGCTCGATCGCGGCGTGAAGTTCCACGCGGCGCTCGGCAACCACGATCGCGATCTCGAGATCCACTTCAAGCCGTTCAACATGGGCGACAAGGATCGCTACTCGTTCGACGAGGGCAACGCGCGGTTCGCGGCGCTCAACAGCAACCATCCGGGGGATCCCGAGCAGATCAAGTGGCTGGACACCGCGTTCGCCGACGCCGGCACGAAGTGGCGGATCGCGTTCTTCCACCACCCGCTGTACTCATCGGGGCAGCACGCCGCGGAGAGCCGCGACGTCATTCGTCCCGCGCTCGAATCGGCGCTGGTGCGCAACCGTGTCAACGTCGTCTTCTCGGGCCACGAGCATCTGTACGAGCGCATCAAGCCGCAGCGCGGCATCGCCTACTTCGTGTCGGGCGGCGGCGGGCGCTACTTGTACAACTACCGGCCGAGCGAATTCGACGACGTCGGCGTCTCGGATCACCATTTCATGATCGCGGAGATCGCCGGCGACCGGCTGTTCTTCGAAGCGATCTCGCACGCGCAGAAAATCATCGACTGCGGCATCCTGTACCGGACGCAGGACGCGGGCGCGAAGCCGGACGACACGACGCAGAAATGGCTCGCGCAGTGCGAATCGCTCCGACCGGCCGGCGTTCGAACCACGCATCAGTGACAAGAAATCCGCAAGGCAGGAAGGGAGAAAGGCAGGACGGCAGAAGTTCAAGGCTGGACGGCCGACCACCTTTCAGCCTTCATCCCTCGAACCTTCGTCCTCCCAGCCTTCTGCCTTCGGCCTCGAATTTCTGCCGTCCTGCCGTCCTGCCTTCCTGCCCTGCCCGGCGGCCGCGTCGATCGCGGCCGCGTGCGAGAGGATTCGTTCGTCGCGGCTGCCGGTGCGCAGCGCGCGGCGTGACGCCGCCGCCGCTTCCACGATTCTTCCCGCCTTGTAGTACGCCCACGCGAGCGCGTCGTCGGTGAAGATGTCGGCGCGCCGCGCCGCGACCGCTTCGGCGATCGCGACCGCGGCGGGCAGCTTCCGCCCGCGCTCGGCGAGAAACAGCGCGAGGTTCGCCTCGGTCTGCGCCGCGGCGGGTCCCGCGAGATCTTCGGCGAGCTGGTAGTACCGCTCGGACCTGGGCGCGTCGCCGCGCCCGGCGTAGAGATCGCCGATGCGCGCCGCGAGATCGAGTGTCGGCGCGCGGGACAGCTGGTCGAGAAACAGCGCCAGCGCGCCGTCGCGATCGCCTCTCGCCGCCTTCACCTTTCCGAGTCCGACGATCGCATGCGGGTACTGCGGATAGAAGAACGCCGACCGCCGATACTCGCGCGCCGAGTCGTCGAGTCGACCGGTGCGCAGGTACAGCTCGCCGAGTTGTGCGGCGTACCACGCGCGCGCCTCCGCGTCCTGCGCCGGCGTGGACGCGGCGGCAATCTGCATCGCGTCGATCGCGCCGGCGACGTCGCCGCGCAG
>QHWK01000711.1 GCA_003223775.1 Acidobacteriota bacterium | reverse complement strand
TAGCGCACGTCGCCGATGAAGGCGCCGTTGTCCTGGAACGCCGGCATCGTGAAGATCCGCTGGCGCACTTCCTCGTCGCTGACCGAGATGCCGAGGCGATCGGCTTCCGCGAGCGCCGCGCGCTCGTCCACCATCTGCTGCAGGATCTGCTGATCGATCCCGAGCTGCTTCAGCAGCTGCTCGCTCATGTTGTTGCCGTACGCGGAGCGATAGGCCTGCAGCTGAGCCTGGTAGGTGCGGCGGAACTCGCCGCTCGTGATCTCGCGCCCTTCGACTTTGGCGACCGTGTCGCTCGACGCCGCGTCGGCGCCGCTGCCGCGCAGGAAATCGGGGATGTAGAACAGGACGAACGCCACGCAGACCAGGCCCAGGCTCCATTTCAGCCAGTCCCGGTGCCGACGCATCCGATCGAGCATTGTCATTCGGACACCTTGGAAACCTCCATCTTAAGCCATGAACTTCCGGCGTGGCAACCAGTTAGAGACGCGCGTGTGCTATATTTGCAGAGTCTAGAACGACTTAGGATGGCAGCCGCCAGTCGAGCGACGAGGGTGCCGGTCGCGCTGTATCACACCGTGGGGTCGGCCGGAAAAAGTGGATCCAAAGCGCGCCGCGCGGGCGACATCTCGCTGACGACGCCCGGGCTCGATCTGGCGACGCGTCTCCGGACGTTTCAACGCGCGCTGCGCGGCCGGGTCGAGCGGCGCGACGCGCTCATCGACATCGTTCGCGCCGTCAACGCGACGTTGGAGCCGCCGCAGATCGCGGAGTTGATCGTCGAGCGCGCGCAGACGTGGCTGCCGGCGCCCGTGTCGGCCGTTGTCGCGTCCACATCCCCCGGACAACTGGAGATTCTCGCCGGCCACGGGGTCACGCCCACCATGGGGCCCGCCGTGCTCGCGATCGCGCGCTGGGTGATGGACCGCGGCCAGGACTTCGCCACCGCGGATCTCGGCCGCGACGGGCGCGTCCCGAGCCCGTCGGCTGGCGCGGCGATCGCGCTGGTCCTCAGCTGCCGCGGGCGGCGGGTCGGCGCCCTGATCGCGCTCGATCGGCAGCCGTCTACGCGCGAGCCGCGGCTCTCGACGCCGCTCCTGCAGGCGATTCGCGTGCTGCTCGAGCCGGCGGCCGTCGCGCTCGACAACGCGCGGCTGCTCAAGAGCGCCGAGGCGCTCTCGGTGACCGACGACCTCACGCACCTGTACAACTCGCGCTACCTCAATCAGGTCCTGCGGCGCGAGACCAAGCGTGCGTCGCGCAGCGGCCGGCCGCTGTCGCTGCTGTTCATCGACCTCGACGGTTTCAAGGCGGTCAACGACACGCACGGCCACCTCTTCGGCAGCCGGGCGCTCGTCGAGGCGGCGGCCGTCATCCGCACGAGCGCGCGCGAGACCGACGTCGTCTCGCGGTTCGGCGGCGACGAGTTCGCGCTCGTGCTGCCGGACACGGGCGGCGAGGGCGCGTTCGCGGTCGGGGAGCGCATCCGCGACCGTATCGCCGAGCACCGCTTCCTGGAGGCGGACGGCCTCGACATCCATCTCACCGCCTCGGTTGGCGTGGCGACGCTGCCCGACGTGGCCGCGTCGGCGGAAGAGCTCGTCCAGGCGGCCGACAAAGCGATGTATCAGGTCAAAGAAACCGGGAAGAACGGTATTGTGGCCGCCATCGCTCCTGCCGAAAACATATAGAACGCCCTTGACGTCGATCGCCGCGGCCTCCGGCAGCCATTCGGTCACGGCTGTGCTGGGCTGCACGCTTTGGCAGCATGATTGATCAGCGATTGGATTGCCGACGACCGTTCGACTTCGCTCACGGGCGCCCCGAGCGCAGTCGAGGGGCGACTGACGCGGGTGCCGCGACTGGAGTGTGGGTTTGAGTCTTCGTTCGATGCTGTCGTTGTTCTCGAGCGACCTGGCGATCGATCTTGGCACCGCGAACACGTGCGTCTACGCGCGGGGCAAGGGGATCGTCGTCAACGAGCCCTCGATCGTCGCGATCAACAAGGTGAACGGGCGCGTGGAGGCGGTCGGCAAGGACGCGAAGGACATGCTCGGCAGAACGCCGGGCAACATCGTCGCGATCAAGCCGATGAAGGACGGCGTCATCGCCGACTTCGAAGTCACCGAGAAGATGCTCACCTACTTCATCAAGAAGGCGCACAACCGGAACGTCTGGGTGCGCCCGCGGATCGTCATCGGCGTGCCCTCGGAGATCACGCAGGTGGAGAAGCGCGCCGTGAAGGACAGCGCGTACCGCGCGAAGGCGAGCGAAGTCCATCTGGTCGAAGAGGCGATGGCGGCCGCGATCGGCGCCGGCATGCCGATCACCGAGCCGTCGGGCAACATGATCGTCGACATCGGCGGCGGCACCA
>QHWK01000710.1 GCA_003223775.1 Acidobacteriota bacterium | reverse complement strand
CGCGTTCGGCTGGCCGAAGTAGTCCACCTGCACCGAGTGATCGATCACGAGCTCCACCGGCTGCAGCGGGTTGACGCGGCCGGGATCGCCGCCGAGCCGCACGATGCCGTCGCGCATCGCCGCGAGATCGACGACCGCGGGCACGCCGGTGAAGTCCTGCAGCAGCACGCGCGCCGGCGCGAACGAGATCTCCTTCGGCGCGCTGCCCTTGAGATCCCAGCGCGCGAGCGTCTCGACGTCGGCCGACTTCACGAAGCGGCCGTCCTCGTGGCGCAGCAGGTTCTCGAGCAGGATCTTCATGGAGTACGGCAGGCGCGCGATTTCGGGAAAGCCGGCGTCCTGCAGCGCGCGGAGGCTGTAAATCTGGACGGTGCGGCCGCCCACGGGCAGCGGAATCCGCGCGCCGAAGCTGTTCACGGTCGACATGTCGACGTCCTCAAAACGGCGATCGTACCACACGGGCCGAGCCCGTCCGCGCCCGCGAACCCTGCGGTCGCCTCGCCGCGCGACAAAAGTCGCGGCGATTCCGATTCACGGCACTCACAAGGCGGCGGATCGAGCGCGCGCGCGCATGCGGCGTCGCGACGCACGGCGATGCGCGCCGGGAGACGACCACGCGACGTCTCGGCGAGCGCTCACCGACGCGCCGAAACGCTGGCGCGCCGCAACTCCATGCGCGGCCGCCGGTTACGACGTGGACGTCGAGCTTGCGAGTCTGCGGTCTGGTGTTCGCAAAATGCACAACATGCACGATTTAGATATCAAGTGACCGTCATCAGGCTCGAATCTGGCGATCTGCATGTGAATATCTGCAGATATGGCACAGATCTGGTAACATGACGGCGAGACGGAGGACCGCGGACATGACGCTCGCGATGGTGAGGCGCAAGACGGAACGGATTCGGGAATTCTCGGCACTGCCTTTCCTGCTCGTGGCGGCGGTGAGCCTCGCGGGCGCGTTTCTTCGCCCTCAGCCCCAGGTCGTCACCGGCGGGCCGGTGAACGCGGGCGACGTCGCGTGGATGCTGACCGCCACCGGCCTCGTGCTGCTCATGACGCCGGGCCTCTCGTTTTTCTACGGCGGCATGGTGCGCACCAAGAACGTCGTCTCGACGATGCTGCAGAGCTTTGTCGCGATGGCGGTGATCAGCATCCTGTGGATCGTCGTCGGCTTCAGCCTCGCGTTCGGCGACAGCGTCCACGGGCTGATCGGCGATCCGCGGACGTTCTTCATGTTCATGCGCGTCGGCGCGTCGACGCACCCGGATCTTGCGCCGACGATTCCGCTGATCGTGTTCGCGCTGTTCCAGCTGAAGTTCGCGATCATCACGCCGGCGCTGATCACCGGATCGTTCGCCGAGCGCGTGCGCTTCACGAGCTATCTGCTCTTCATGTGTCTGTTCAGCGTGTTCATCTATG
Source organism: Acidobacteriota bacterium (assembly GCA_003223775.1). GTDB lineage: Bacteria > Acidobacteriota > Vicinamibacteria > Vicinamibacterales > CAVVIG01 > QHWK01. The sequence goes on along the minus strand of QHWK01000710.1, from coordinate 2,865 downwards.
CGCCGCTCGCGCACTGGACGTGGCACCCCGACGGCTTCCTGCACAAGCTCGGCGTGCTCGACTTCGCCGGCGGCACCGTCGTGCACATGTCGGCGGGGCTGGCGGCGCTCGCGGGCGCTATCACGCTCGGCCGCCGCCGCACGCACGAAGCCGGCGAGCCGCACACGCCGGCCAACATCCCGTTCGTCATGCTCGGCACGGGCATGCTGTGGTTCGGCTGGTTCGGCTTCAACGCCGGATCGGCGCTCTCGGCGTCAGGACAGGCGGCGATGGCGTTCGCGACGACGAACACGGCGTCGGCGGCCGCGGCGCTCGCGTGGATCTTCTTCGACGGCATGCGCGGGCAGAAGCCGTCGGCGCTCGGCGCGTGCGTCGGCGCCGTCGTCGGGCTGGTGGCGATCACGCCCGCCGCGGGCTACGTGAGCGTCGGCGAGAGCATCTTCATCGGCACGTGCGCGAGCGTGATCTCGAACATGTGCGTGCACTGGAAGAACAACGCGTCGACGCTCGACGACACGCTCGACGTCTTTCCGTGCCACGGCGTCGGCGGTATGGTGGGCATGCTGATGACCGGGCTGTTCGCCAAGGACGTCGGCCTCACGTCGGGCCACGCCTACACGTTCCTGGTCCACTGCGGCGCGCTGGTGTTCGTCGCGCTGTTCTCCTTCTGCGGGTCGTGGGCGCTCTACAAGCTCACCGACCTGATCATTCCGCTGCGCGTCTCCGACGAGCAGGAGGAGATCGGCCTCGACATGAGCCAGCACGGCGAGATGATGCAGGACCCGACCGCGTTCGCGCCGGCCGCGCCGAGCCTCGCCAAGATCGCTTAGATCCCCCTGCGTGTGGGGCGACCCTTTCAGGGTCGCCTTCGCGCCGCCGACGATATCGGCGAGCCTGAAAGGCTCGCCCTACATCGAGCATGCCATGGCTACCGAATGGACCGCCGACGAGATCCGCCGCGTCGGCCGTCTGGTCGTCGATCTCATCGCCGATCACCTGACGTCGCTGCCCGGGCGTCCCGCGTTCCGGCCGATTCCGGCGGCGCTCGCGCAGGAGATGGCGGCGACGCCGCCGCCCGCGGATCCCGTGTCGCCCGACGACATCCTGCGGCGCTTCACTGAGACGATCGAGCCGTATCCGTTCGGCAACGCGAGCTGCGCGGGCGGCAACCACGCCGCGATTCACCTCGAGCGCGAGGTGCTCGAGTGGTTCCGCGAGCTGCTGCGGTTCCCGCGCGGCGCAATGGGCCTGCTGGTCAGCGGCGGATCGATGGCGACCATGACGGCGATGGCCGTTGCGCGGCACGTGAAGAGCGGCGTCGACGTGCGGCAGGACGGCCTGCGCGGCGCGGGCGCGCCGTTCGCGTTCTACATGACGACCGAAGGCCACTCGTGCGCGCGGAAGGCCATCGAGCTGCTCGGATTCGGCAGCGCATCGATCCGGATCGTGCCGACGACGGACGCGTACACGATGGACGTCGCGGCGCTCGACAACGCCATTGCCGCCGATCGCCGCGCCGGCGTTCGGCCGATCGCCGTCGTCGCGACGGCCGGCACGACGAACACCGGCGCGATCGACGACCTGCAGGCAATTGCCGCCGTGTGCCGGCGCCACGACGTGTGGATGCACGTCGACGCGGCGTACGGCGGGCCTGCGATTCTGTCGGATCGGTACGGCAGCGCGATCGCCGCGCTCGCGCACGCCGACAGCGCCGTGGTCGATCCGCACAAGTGGATGTTCGTGCCGGTCGAGGCCGGGTTCGTGATCGTGCGCGACGGCGAGGCAATGCGATCTGCGTTCAGCCTCGTGCCGTCCTACATCCGCACGCAGGGCAGCGCGGGCGAGGTGTACGGCCAGCCGTGGTTCAGCGAATACGGCTTCCAGCAGACGCGCGGCTTCCGCGCGCTGAAGGTCTGGATGGCGATGCAGCAGTTCGGTACGCGCGGCTACAAGGCCATCGTCGAGGAGAACATCGCGCTGGCGCAGTATCTGGCCGATCGCGTGCGGGGCGCCGAGGACTTCGAGCTGATGGCGCCGTCGAGCCTGAGCGTCGTGTGCTTCCGCTACGTCGATGCGTCGACGGCGATCGAAGGCGCGGACGCGGAGGTGGCGGCAGCGGAGCGGGAGAGTGCGGCGGCCGCGCTGAACCGCGCCGTCCTGGAGCGACTGCAGCTCTCCGGCGAGGCGTTCATCACGAGCACGGAGCTTCGCGGCCGCTTCGTTCTGCGCGCCTGCGTGGTGAACTACCGGAGCACCCGCGAGGACGTGGATCGGATGCTGGACGCGGTGCGCACGATCGGGCGGGAGGTCGGCGCGGCCACCGGCCTCCGGTAGCGCAGCCGTTCAGGGCTGCCTCCGCGGCCGTTAGCAGGCCTAAAGGCGGCCTAAAGGCCTGTGCTACGAGAGGCCGCGGTAATTCACCACCGCAGGTACGCGTCGCGGATCGCGCGGCGCGCTTCCCGCATCGCGTCGCGGATCGCAGCGGTCGCCTCGTGGAGCGCGTCGTGGACGTGCCTCCGCGAGTCCCACGCAGCGCGGTACAAAGTGCGGTGCGTGTGCCGCAGGCCCCACTGCGCCTCGCGCATCGCGAGCCGCATCTCGCGCCGCGCCTCGGCCCGCGCCTGGCGCCGGCCGAAATGGTCGTGCGCCGAGATGGTGCCCGACAGCGCCAGCACCGCGGCCGCCGCAAGCCCGATCGTGACCAGTCGCTTCATGACGGTGCTCCCCAACGGCGATTGGACGAACGGTCCGTTCAAAAGGTTGCCAGGAAGTCGCGCGCAATCGCGGCGAGGTCGCGGTGCTCGACATCGGCCGCGTAATTCATCGCCCGCATGTCCGCGGCCGAAATGCGGCCGCTCAGCCGCT
>QHWK01000664.1 GCA_003223775.1 Acidobacteriota bacterium | reverse complement strand
TCACGCGCGGCTCCGGCCACAACGCCAAGGGGCAGTACAGCGAGCGGCCTGACGATTACGTGGACAACATGGACCGGCTGGCGCGCAAGTTCGAGACGGCGCGCAAGCACGTGCCCAAGCCGGTGATCGACCAGAACCCGAAGGCGAAGATCGGCCTCATCGCCTACGGCACCTCGGAATACGCGACCGAGGAGAGCCGCGATCAGCTGCGCGAGGAGACGAAAGTCGAGACGTCGTACTTCCGGCTGCGCGGGTACCCGTTCAACGAGGAGCTCGCGCGGTTCGTCGACGCGCACGAGCGCCTCTACGTCATCGAGCAGAACCGCGACGCGCAGCTATTGCAGCTGATGAAGCTGGAGCTCACGCCCGAGCAGCAGACCAGGCTCCGCAGCGTGCTGCACTACAACGGCCTGCCGATCGACGCGCGCAGCATCACCGACGACGTGCTGGCGCAGGAAGGCTTCGAGGTCGCGAAAAAGACGGCGACGCGCGTGAGCGCCGGCACGGCGGGCGGAGAATAGACGTTTCGGATTGCGGATTGCGGAGTGCGGACCCCATGGCGACACCAGTGAAAGTGAATCGAATCGGACTCGAGCCTCAGATCTACAAAGGCGGCAAGACGACGTTGTGCGCCGGCTGCGGCCACAACGCGATTTCGGAGCGCATCATCGACGCCTTCTACGAGATGGGCGTCGACCCGAGCCAGGTGATCAAGCTCTCGGGCATCGGCTGCTCGAGCAAGAGCCCGGCGTACTTCCTCGGCGGCTCGCACGGCTTCAACGCGGTTCACGGGCGCATGCCGTCGGTCGGCACCGGCGCGATGCTCGCCAACAAGAAGCTGATCGCGATCGGCGTGAGCGGCGACGGGGACACGGGCGCGATCGGCATCGGGCAGTTCGTGCACCTGATGCGCCGCAACCTGCCGATCGTCTACATCATCGAGGACAACGGCTGCTACGGCCTCACCAAGGGCCAGTTCTCGCCGACGGCCGACGTCGGATCGAAGCTGAAGACGGGCGTCGTCAACGATCTGCCGCCGATCGACACCTGCGCGCTCGCGGTCGAGCTCGGCGCGACGTTCGTCGCGCGCTCGTTCTCGGGCGACAAGAAGCAGCTGCTCTCGCTGCTCAAGGCGGCGCTCGCGCACCGCGGCACGGTGATGATCGACGTCATCTCGCCATGCGTCACCTTCAACGATCACGAGGGATCGACCAAGAGCTACGCCTACGCGAAGGAGCACGACGATCCGGTCGAGGACGTCACCTTCGTGCCGTACTTCGAGGACATCTCGGTGGACTACGCGCCGGGCTCCGCGCAGGAAGTGACGATGCACGACGGGTCGAAGCTGATTCTGAAGAAGATCGAGGAGGCGTACGACCCGACCGACAAGATCAACGCGATGAAGCGCCTGCACGAGACCGCGCGCCGCGGCGAGTTCGCGACCGGCTTGATCTACATCGAGCCGGATCGCGACGATTTCCTCACGCTCCTGAACGTCGTCGACGAGCCGCTGGCGACGCTGCCGCTCGAGCGCATCCGGCCGGGACGCGACGCGCTCGAGGAGATCATGGAGGGGCTGCGCTAGCTCAGCCCTGGCTTTCGTCTTCGTTCGCGCCGACGACGTCTTCCGCGGTGGCCACCGGATCGTCGGGCAATCCTTCCTCGTTGACGCCGGGGCCGTTCGGATTGCCAATCTGCTCGTCGGTGGGACGATCGCCCTCGACGGCGCCCTTGTGGACGTCCTGATCGTCGCGCTGCTTGATTGCCATCGCGGTCATGGAACTCCTTCGCGTGTCGGCGCGCGCTTTCAGCGCCGCCAACCGCTGAGATAGAATCGGCGGATGATCGAGCGGACGCTGGCCATCATCAAACCGGATGCCGTCGAGCGGCGCCTCACCGGCACCATCATCGCACGCATCGAAGCTGAAGGATTCCAGATCCGTGCCATGAAGCGCGTGCACCTCTCGAAGGCGCAGGCGGAGGGCTTCTACGCCGTCCACCGCGAGCGGCCGTTCTTCGCGAGCCTCACCGCCTTCATGTCGTCGGGCCCCGCGATCGTCGTGGTGCTCGAGTCGGCGGACGCGATCAGGAAGTGGCGCGCGTTGATGGGCGCCACCGATCCCGCCAAGGCCGATCCCGGCACGCTGCGCAAGGAGTTCGCGCAGTCCATCGAGCGCAACGCCACGCACGGCTCCGACGCGCCGGACACCGCCGCGTACGAGATTGGGTATTTTTTTTCAGGCACTGAGCTGATTTGAGTGGGTAAGGTCCTGGTGTTCCTCGGCCTCGGCATCGCCGGCCTGGGCCTGCTCATCATGCTCGGCCTGCCGATCGGGCGGCTGCCGGGCGACATCTACGTCAAGCGCGACGGCTTCTCGTTCTACTTCCCGCTCACGACGTCGATCGTGCTGAGCATCGTCCTCACGCTCCTGTTCTCGTTCTTCAGACGATGAGCATCAAATCGGACCGATGGATCAAGCGGATGGCGCGCGAGCACGCGATGATCGAGCCGTTCGTCGACGACCAGGTGCGCCGCGGCGTGATCTCCTACGGCGTCTCCTCGTACGGCTACGACGTGCGCGTCGGCAACGAGTTCAAGGTCTTCACCAACGTCTACAACACGGTGGTCGATCCGAAGGCGTTCGATCCGCGGTCGTTCGTGGACATCGTCGCCGACGAGTGCATCATCCCGCCGAACTCGTTCGCGCTGGCGAGCACGGTGGAGTACTTCCG
>QHWK01000663.1 GCA_003223775.1 Acidobacteriota bacterium | reverse complement strand
GCTCGACGACGCGTTCAGCTGCGTCGCCCCGAGCGCGGTGCCATGAATAATGTCCGCCGGCGTCGCCCACGTGACGACCGGCGTCGCCTTCACCACGTTCAGCGTGACGGTCTGCGTCACCACCGCGTAGTTGACCGCATCGGTCGGCGTGAACGTCACCGACAAGGTCTGCGCCCCCGCGTTCGGCACCGCGCCGGCCGCGGGCGTGTAGACGAACGTGCCCGGCACGGACGCGGTCGCGTTCAGCTGCGTGCCGCTCAGCGCCGTCCCGTAGACGATGTCGGCCGGCGTCGGCCACGTGACGACCGGCGTCGCCCGCAGCACGTTGATCGCGACGGTCTTCGTCGACGTCGCGTAGCTCGCGATGTCGCTCGGCGTGAAGGTCACCGACAAGGTCTGCGCCGCGCCCGCCGACAGCACCGTGCCCGCAGGCGGCGTGTAGACGAACGTCCCGGGCACGCTCGTGCTCGCGTTCAGCTGCGCCGCGCCGAGCGCCGCGCCGTACACGATGTCCGCGGGCGCGGGCCAGGTGATCGCCGGCGCCGGCAGGTCCGGCGTGAACACGACGTCCACCCAGTAGTTGTCCGAGAAGAACGTCTGCGTCGGGAACGAGCTCGTCGCGCCGTAGCGGAAGACGCCGCGTAGGTCGTACCCGCGGTGATGTGAACCGGACTCGAGAAAGTCGCCTGCTGCCAGCCCGAGTCGCTCTCGCCGCTGAACGTCACGGACCCGAGCAGCGAGCCGCCGGTCGTCCACAGATGTCCGGTGTGCGCGCCGGTGTTCGCGGCGGCCTTGTAGAAGCGCACGCCGCGCACGAAGCCGTCGAGATCGGCGGTGAACTTCAGCCCGACCTCGACCGACCCCGAATCGAGCGAGTCGACCATCATCGGCACGTTCGACGGCGTCCAGATGCTGCACGGGCAGATGGCGCGCGTCACCGTGACGGCGACGCCCGCCGCCGGCGATTCGATGTTCGCGCTGTCGTCGGTCGCGCGCGACATCAGCGTCGTCGTGCCGAGGACGCCGGGCAGCCACGAGTACGTCCACGTCGTCGTGCCGCTCGCGCGGTGCCAGGTCGCGCCGCCGTCCACCGACACCTCGACGCCGCCCACCACGCCGCCGCCGAGGTCCGACGCCGTGCCGGTGATCGTGACGATCGATCCGGACATCACGCTGGCCGCCGCCGACGGCGACGTGATCGTCGAGGTCGGCGCGGTGAAGTCGGTGCTCGCCTGCGCGGCGACGAGCGGACCCTGCAGCGTCGCCGGCTGCACGCCCATGTCGCCGAGCAGGTTGATCGTCGCCTGGCGGATGTTCGCGTCCGGCGTGCTCGCGCCGAGATCGACGTCGGTGTCGTGGTGCGTGTCGAGGCCCCACACCCACTGCACGGAGCCGGCGCCGAAGACGAGCGCGCCGCTCGAGTGGCGATAGAGCGAGAGATGATGTGACGCCGTGCCGGGCACATAGACCGATCCGGCGTTGACGAGATGCTCGGGCACCGTCAGCGTCGTCGACGACAGCTGAATCGATCCCGCCGGCCGCGATCCGTTGTCGACGTCTTCATCCCACTCGTAGCCGAGCGTGTCGGCGGCGAGCGTCAGCGACTGGTTCGCCGCGAGGTTCGCGACGGCCGTATTGCGCCAGAAGCGCAGGTTCTTGAACGCGCCCGGCACAGTGATCGCCGTCGTTCCGCGATCGACGGTGAAGAGCTGGCCGGTCAGCGCGTTCTCGGGGCGGCCGCCGTCGCCGGGCGGGCTGAAGCGCATGTCGCGCCAGGTGCCGGTGAACGTCGGCGGATCCGCCGGATCGAGCACGCGGTTGTCCTGCGTCTCTTTGTAGCTGACGAGCGTGCGGTACGGCGTCGCGCTGCCGTCGACGCTGTTCTCGTAGCGGGTCTTCCAGAAGATCGCGTTGCCGCTCATGAACGCGAGATGGACGCCGGCCGCGCGCGCCGCTTCGACGTTGGTGCGCTGGGTGCCGGACCAGTACTCGTCGTGGCCGGCCGTCATGAACGTCTTCGGCCGGCTCGCGCCCGTCAGCGCCGCGCCGAGCCGATCGGTGTCGACGCCGGCCCAGTACTTCACATTGAAGCCGTTCGATTCGAGGAACCGAACCGTCGGGTACTCGGAGTAGAAGAGGAAGTTCGTCGGCCCGTAGCCGGTGCTCTGGCTGCGCGTCGCGAACGGCCGGTTGTAGCTCACCTTGTAGGCGCGCGTCGGCGAGCCACGATAGAGGCTGCGGCCGCCGTACTCGTTGTAGGCCTGCCACGTCGTGTCGTTGGTCTGCAGCAGGATGTCGGCCTGCGCCGCATCGTCGCGGACGATGAACGGGATGTGGCTCGCGCCGAGCGTGTCGGTGCGAACGAGGCGCGCGATATAGATGCCCGACACCGCGCTCGACGGGACGGCCCACGCGGCGGATTCCGTCCAGTTGCCGCAATCGAGCAGGCCCGTCGTCGAGTCGCTGAGGCACGCCGTCTGGTTCGAGCCGGTGACGCCGCCGATCGTCGCGACCTTGCGCGCGCCGCTGCCGCCGTAGTAGCCGAGCCGGTAGATGTCGATCGAGAACGCCGCGGCCGTCGTCGTGACCTTGAAGTGAACCGTCGTGCCCTTGTTCACGCTGATGTCGGTCGCGAACCCTTGAATCGTCGCGTCGCCCGATCCGGTGATGCCCCACTCCGACTGCGGATTGCCGGCCTGCTGGTTCTCGCAGACGATCGCGTTGGTCGGGCACGGGTTGACGGTGATCGTCGCGGTTCGCGTCGCCGCGGCGTAGTTCACCGCATCGGTCGGCGTGAAGGTCGTCGACAGCGTCTGGCCGGCGCCCGCCTGCAGCACCGTTCCCGAGGGCGGCGTATAGACGAACGTGCCGGGGACGCTCGCGGTCGCGCTCAACTGCGTTGCGCCGAGCGCCGTGGGATA